>NZ_JBHVWC010000009.1:28544-37255 GCF_042882445.1 Kitasatospora sp. NPDC058218
GCCGGCCCCCCCCCCGCCCCCGGCCCCCCCCGGGTCCCCGCCCCCCCCCCCCCGCGCGCCCGCCCGGGGGCGCCCGCGCGCGGTCGTGGTCACGGCCGGACCAGGCAGTACAGCTGGTGCCCGGCGTCGTGCAGCCGGTTCGCGAAGCCCTGCCACTCGTGCGGGGGGATTGATCCACAGGCCCGTGACCTGCGGATCGCTCTGCCACTCGCTGTTCCAGGAGCCGCCCGACCGAGAGGCGACGGGCGACTGGATTAAGAGGACTCATTTGGGGAGTCTGCGGGTGCAGATGATGCCCGCCAGGGAGGGTTGCCTTGCCGGGCCTTGCTATCGTTCGGCCGCGCCAAACACATGCGTACTTCCCGGAATATTAACCTCCTGCTTCTCTCGGTCGAGGTGGTTGGTGTACATCTGGCCAGTTGTCGGCTGGATCCCGCCAGAGCGTTCTGACCTCGATGAATCATTCGATGCGGTTTTGCACGATGGATCCATGAAGAAAACTGGCAGCGTGAAATCGGTGAGCCGAGCGGCCGCCGTCGCACTCGGATTGATCGCGATATCAACCGGACTTTCCGGTTCGGCCGAGGCGGCCGGAGATTACGGCAGCAAGATCTTCTCCGTCAACGATCCCTTCTTCCTGGCGAGTGACTCCAATGGGAGGTTCAGTGCCCAGGTCTCGTACGGCAATGGCAACCCGGTCGCGTTCTCGTTCGTCCTGAGTCCGCCGCTGATCGCCATCGCGACGTCGTCGATGAACTGCACGGCATGGCAGTTCCGCGACGGTGCTTCCACGGGGACCGTGGACAATCACGCCAACATCCCGGCCGGGTACTACTGGCACTGGACGTTTCCGACCAACTACATCGGCTTCAACATGGAAGCCAGCGGCAACTGCACCTTCAAGGTCAACTCGGGTGGCGTGCCCGGAACCGCCAACGTCAGGTTCGTCTTCAGGTACGTAGTCGGTGATGGCGGGCTACCGATCATCGCCAACAGCAAGTCCGCGGAAACGAAGAGTGGGTTCACCAGTGTGGTGACGATCAGCCGGTAATGAGTGCTCCATTCTCGTCGTGGCTGATAGTCTGATGCCATGAGGATTCTCGGCACTTGGGATCTGGTCGGTGTTCCGCCCGTCGATCTCCCAGCCTCGCTCGGTGAGCCTTGCATGCGGGTCGGTAGGGATATCCTGCGGGCGATCTCCGGTGACATTCCTGAAGATACCCAGTGGGTGCTCGCCGAGGACAACGAGTACGGCCGGATCCTCCTCCTGGGCCTGCGGGCGGAGAAACTCCAGTTCAGTCGCAGTATCGACCTCGCCCTCCCGGTGAGCCGGCTCACCGCGTCCGCGGCAGAGCTGGTGCAGGATCATCTTGCGGGCTTCGAGTCCATCCAATGGCCGACCTGCCCCGGTCACACTCACCCGATGGTGCCGGCTGTGGATGACACGGGCGCATGGTGGCGGTGCCGCTCCACCAGAAGCAACGTCGTGCCGATCGGCGAACTCCCTCCATCGACCAGGTCATCGTCGGAAACCAGGTAGGCGAAAGCCGGTCGGACGCAACGGCCCGCACATCGGGCGGGGGCGGTACATCGCCCCCTGACAACCACGGGGCCCTCACCGTCGAACCGGTCGGTCCGGCTCGGTGATGGCCGGGCGGGTACGCCGCACAACGGCCGGCGGCTTCGCCCCACCGAGCTCTTGCCCGGTGGGGCGAAGCCGCGCGAAGCGCGAGCCGGGGCCCGCCGACAGCCCGTTCCCGCTCCAGCGCCTGGATCGGCGCGTCCGGTTCCGGTTCCGGTCCCGGAACGTGGCCGTGGCGGCCGGGGCACTCACGACCTCGGGGACGGCTTCTGCGCTCGGACTCGGGAGGACTGACGATGTGTTGGCGACCGCGTGATGTCGGCGGTCGATGAGCCTGAACCCTTTGTAGGTCGGCGAGTGCCATGCAGCGGGTCAACGGCTTTGGCTGCGCGGAGTGCCGTCCTTGCCCGGGCAGCGCCACGAGCGGTCACGGAGCAACCGCCATCGACTTCGATCGTCCGCGCTCCCAGCCCCGCGCAGGTTCGGCAGATTCCTGGCTGGAACACGGGATCATGGCACTTGGCACACTCGGAGTATCGCGACGCCGCTGTGGGTGGCCGGGTTGTGCGGGCGGGCGGCATCTTGCGCTCCAGGCGGTAGCGGAGCACGGCTACCGCCGAGTGAACCGGGGTGGGCAATCCTGGCAGCAGGGCATGGGCCAGATCGGCTGGGGTGCTTCCGTGCTCCAGCCACTGGGCTACCAAGGGGGCCAGCTCGTGTGCTTCGGCTTGTCCGAGGTGTAGGCGCGGCTCCGGTCGGACTACCCGGAACAGCGTGGCCACCGCCTCGCAGCTCTGCTTGTCGGGCACTTTCGGAGGGTCCTTCTCTCGCCGCCCTCCCATCTTGTCGACGCTGGTCGGCTCGTTGCTCTCCTCCGCGGGGAGGGAGGTTCCTTGCTCCAGGTTCTTTTTAAGGGCGCCAGCATCACCGGTGGTCGCTTCACCGGAGACCGGACGGGTGGTACCTGGCAGCGCCAGCTGCGGGGTGTCGTAGATGTGGGTCTCGGTGCGGATCGTGCCGTCGGGCATGCGGATCTTCTCGACGCGGTAGTACCCCGCGTCGGAAAGCTCCCTCAGGGCTCGGCGGACGGCCCCACGGCCCTGGGGGCTGGTGTCGGCCATGTGTCGGCCGTCCTCGCGCCAGCCGTCGGGGCGGGAGAGGAGGTCCGCGAGCGGACCGCGGGCGGTGTAGCTCAGTCGCCGGTACTGAAGCACGGCGTTGGGCAGCACGGTGAAGTTGCGCACGTGGGCGCTACGATGGACGCGCATCGGGAGTTTCTGCTCCTGTTGCCGGACCCCGGGGTGTTAGCGCACCGCCGGGGTCGCCTATTTTCGGTTGGACTACGGAACGTAGCACAACGCCCGTTCCCTCAAGGTGTGTTCATTGAAGCCGACCTGGCCGTATGCGTGGTCGGCCACCGGCGGGGGAACGCCGTCCCCGTATGCGCCACGGCCAGGCGGGCGACGCCGTCTATCGCGTGGCCAGAAGTTCTCCGCTCTCGACGGCCTCGCGCAGGACGGCAGCGAACTCCTGCGGCAGGAGGTTGACCGCGTCGAGAGCGTTGGTGCTGAGGGGGATCTCCTCCAGGATGTACTCGCCCCGGCCCTCCTGGCTGAATTCGGGGCCGGTGCGGTCCTCGAAGCTCCACTTCTCGATCGTGGCCAGGTAGAAGGTCTCGCGGTCGGTGTCGGTCTGGTGGGTGTGGAGGATGCTGACGATCTCGGCTTCGCCGGCGATCTCCTCTCGGATCTCGCGTCGGAGGGCGTCCGCGGGGCCGGCGTCGGTCGGCTCGATCTTGCCGCCGACGATGACCCAGTACGGATCGATGCCGGGGCGGATGCGTTTGATCAGCAGCATGGTGTTGTTCGGGGTGAGGAGGACGGCTCGGACGCGGTGCTGCATGGTGGTCTGTTCTCCTGTTCGGTGGGACGGCCTGGTCAGTGGAGGAGCCAGCCTCCGTCGACGTGCAACGACTGGCCGGTGACGAAGGACGCGCTCGGGCCGGCGAGAAAGGCGACTGCGGCGGCGACATCCTCGGGGCGGCCCCGGCGCGGGACGCACTGGCGGCGGATCTGGTCCTCGGGCCGGGCGCGGTGGTGGGTGGGTAGGTCGTTCTCCGCCTCGACCTGGATGGCCCCGGGTAGAACAGTGTTCACGCAGATCCCAGCCGGTCCAAGTTGCCTGGCCAGCGACCTGGTGAGGCCGAGCAGGCCGGCCTTCGCCGTGTTGTAGGCAGCGAGGTCGGGGCGTCCGGTGCGGGCGTTGACGCTGCCGATGTTGACGATGCGGCCCCATCGGCGGGCGGCCATGCCGGGGGTGATGGCTCGGCAGGTGCGGTAGTGGATGGTCAGGTGGACTCGATGGCGCGGGCCCAGCGGTCCTCGTCGAGTTCGTTCCACGGGATGCGGGGGTAGGCGCCGGCGTTGTTGACGAGGATGTCGATCGGGCCGAGTTCGGACTCGACCTGGCCGACCAGCACGGCCACGGCGGTCGGGTCGGTGAGGTCGGCGCTGATCTCGATGCCGGTGCGGCCTTCGCGGCGGACGTCGCCGAGCACGGTGCGTGCCTGGTGGATCTGCGCCAGGTGGTTGACGGCGACGGAGGCCCCGGCGCCGGCCAGGGCCCGGCTGATCGCGGCGCCGATCCCGGTGGCTCCGCCGGTGATCAGGGCCGCCCGGCCTTGGAGCGGGAGGGCGGCGATGGGGAGCTCAAGCAGAGGCGTGGTCATCGTCGGTCCAATCGTCGCGGCCGCTGGTCGGCGCGGGGTGGGTGCGGGTGAAGGCCTCGCCGACGGCCTCCGGCTGCTGGGTCTCGGCGAGTTTGGCGAGTAGCAGGAGCAGGTCGTGGCCGGTGAGACGGGAGGGTGGGATCACACCGAGGATCCGCAGGGCGAGGAAGTGGCGGATCTGGGTGAGGAAGCTGTCCGGGTCCAGGCCGGCGGCCGGGCGAGGTCGGCGTGCACGCGTTCCAGCCGGCGGTTGATCGCCGCGTGGCGCCCGGCCCCGACCGGCCAGGTGTAACGGACCTCCAAGCGGCGGTGTCGCTCGTCGTGGTCGACGTGTTCGAGGTGCGGGGTGGTGATCGGCGGCAGGTGCAGAGGCAGCGTGTGGGCGTAGATGTCGGGCTGATAGGTCGGGACCAGCCAGCCGCCCATGCCGACCAGGTACCAGAGCAGGATGGCGATTTCTCCGGCGAGCGTGTTGCGTCCGGCGTACTGGAAGTCGAGCCAGCACAGCGGGTGCTGCTGGACGGTGGTGCGGTCCAGCAGCGCGGACAGGTAGGACTCCAGGTGGACCGGTAGGCCCAGAGTGTTCACCGGTGCGGTGGCCGGCTGCCGCAGCGGCCAGCGGTGGGCGAGCGCGATCCCGTCGAGGCGCCGTTCCAGGTGCAGGCGGCTGTGGTTGTTGTCGACGATCTCTTGTGCGAGCGCGGCGATCCCGGCCGCGCCGCGACGGGCCTTGACGGCGTCGCGCTCGATCACGTCCTCGGGCCCGGCGGTGCCGCGCTCGGCACGGACCTCGGGTGTCGCATCGACGTAGACGACGGTCAGTTGCTCGCCGAGCTTCCGTCGCAACTCGGCGGTGGCGTCCTGGTCGTGCAGGGACTCGATGGTGACCCGGTCCAAGAAGTGGTGGGCGGCGCAGAACCGGTCGAGGCCGTCGATCAGCAGTTCCGCCCGCACTACAGCAGGGATCTCGTACGGGGAGGCGATGCCGGCACGCTGGGCGGCGTCGTCGATCAGGTGGCCGATCTTGAGCCGGGCGTATCCGTGCCTGATTCGTAGGTACTCACCCGTCGTGCTCTTGCCGCTCTCCGACATGCCACCGAGCGCGACCACCCGCACCCCGGGCAGCGCGCCGGGCGGAACGAGCGGGGTGATCGGGTGCAGGCGCCGGCGAAGCTCGTCCTGGACGGCCACGACCCGGCGTTCGCCGATCACGACGGTCTCGGCCCACCTGCCTTCGTCGACAAGCCTGTGCATCTGCAGATGGAGGTGCCGCTGGTAGTCCGCGTAGATCGGGGTGACGTGCCGTTCGTGGGAGAGGCTGCGTGAGGTGCCGATCACCGGGTCGTCGTCGTGGAGGAGCACGATGCCGTACTCGGCCGCCCGAAGGTCGATCGCGTACGGCTCCAGCAGCGTGCGGGCCCTCTCTGCGGCCGCGCCGGAGCTGAGCGTTCGCGCACCGCGACGGTCGCGGCCAGGGAGGCTTCCAGCATCGGGATCCCCCGGTCCATCAGGCGCACGGGCGCGGTGCTGAGCCTCCGGGAGCGCTCCAGGTAGGAGCCGGCGAGGACGTCGGCCACCTCTTCGATCGGGCCGCGATCGAACCACCACGTGCCCATGCCCATGGACTTGATGCCGTCCCAGCGCGGGTCGTGGTCGTCCAGCGGCCCGGTGGCTTGGGCGGCGGGGCCGAGGCGGCGGGACAGGACGCCGATCTGCTTGGTCTTGCCGACGTTGTCGGGGCCGCTGAACGCGATCGTGACGGACGGGGAAGGCGTGGGGTCGTGCTCAGGGGAGATGGACACGATTTCCTCCGGGTGCGCTGCACAAGGTCTCAGGGGGCGAGCGGCTCTCGGCCGGGCGCCACGAGGGTGCCCGGCCGAGAGCCGGATCGGGCTACCGGCCCGGGTGCGGCGGCTGAGGAACCGGCGGCGCGGGCGGCGGAGGCGGCGGAGGTTGCGGGGCCTCCCAGGTCAGTGCGGCGTTTCGCGGCATGGCGGATCTCCATTCGGTGCGATGGGTTTCCGGTCTGGCGGTCGCCGAGGCCGGCGGACACGGGCGGCACCGGCTGCGGGGGTTCGCCCGGAGCCGCCCCGACCCGCTCCGGGCGGCTGTGCCGTGGATGCCTGGGCGGGAGTTCAGGGGTCATGCAGGCGGCGGCGTGTCCGGAGCCGCTTGCGAGGATCGGGTGACGTTCGTGGCGCCCACCTGGTCGTGGCGCCGGCCGCTCACCTCTGCTCCACGGAGATATCGGCCCACATCGTCTTGCCGTACGGGTCCAGCTCGATGCCCCAGAGAGCGGCCAGGTTGTCGACCAGGAACAGGCCGCGGCCGGACTCCGCTTCGTGTCCGGCGAGGACCAGGACCGGTAGGACGCGGGATCCGTCCCGTACGGAGATGCGCACAGCCTGGCGCCTCCGGTTGGTCACTCGGGCGATGTCGACCCGCATGGTGCTCCGGCCGCTGCTGATCCTCGCCGCGTTGGAGACCAGCTCCGTGACGATCAGCGCCGCTTCGCCGTCCAAGTGGTCAAGCTCCCAGCGCGCGAGGTTGTCGCGCACCAGCTTTCGTGCCGTCGATGCGGACTGCGGCTCGCACGGCAGCTCGGTCGTGACACGTCGTACGAGTGGTTGCGTCCTGGTCGGCACCTCGGTCGTCACGTCTGCTCCTGATCGCCAAGGCTGCGGTGCCATGACAGCGGGGGCTGTCCCGGCGGCAGCGGTCGGAGTCGGCCGCCCCGGGTTGCCCGGAGTTGGTGTCGGATTCGTGCTCCCGGCCGGCTGACTCCAAGTCAACCGGCATTCCCTTGTCCAAGTCGCGCTCTGGGAGGGCCGGTTGTCTTTACCGTGGTTACCGCCCCCCGGCACAGAGGAAGGGACTGGTCATGGCACAGCCCGTGACGAATCACCAGCTCGAAGCGGCCATCATCGACGCTGACCTGACCTTCGAGGCTCTCGCCCGGGGCGTCGTGCGAGTGGCGGCCGAGGTCGGCGTGCACCTGCGGACGAACCCGTCGACCGTCCACAAGTGGCTGCGGGGGCGCCGACCCTGGAGGCGACACCCCCGCCTTCATCTGTGAGGCGCTCTTTCGCAAGACGGGACGGATCTACACCGCTGGCGATCTCGGGCTACGGTCGGTGGAAGAATCCGATCCGGGCCTTGGGCTGTCCGTCGGCCCCGACCCGGTGGGCGTCCTCGCACGGGTGTGGAGGGCTGATTTGGACCGTCGAAAGTTCCTCGCCGCCTCGGCGTACTCCGTCGCCGCGATGCACCTGCCGTTGGCGTATGTCCACGAGAGCGCGGAGCGCACAGCAGCCGTTCGAAGCGGCGCCGTCGCCGGGGCCGCCGAGGTCGCCGCAGTCCGCGACATGATCAGCATGTTCACCGAGATCGACGAACGCCACGGCGGCCAGCACGGCCGATCCGCCCTGATCCAGTACTTGCGATCCGAGGTGGCCGGCCTGTGTCGGGGCACCTTCCGCACCCACGAGGACCGTCGACAGATGCTCTCCGCCGCAGCCGTCGGAGTGCACCTGGCCGGCTGGAAGGCGTACGACGCCGGCGAACAGGGCCTCGCCCAGCGCTACTACCACCAGTCGTACGCGCTGGCGGTCGAGTCCGGGATCGTCGGTCACGACGCCTTCGTCCTGCGTACCCTGGCCCAGCAAGGCATGAAGCTCCGCCACCCCTCCCAGACCTTTGCACTGTCCGAGACCGCGCTGTCCCGTGTCGCCGGCCGGGTGGACGCCGCGACCGAGGCCCTGTTCACCATCACCCATGCCCACGGCCTGGCCGCCACCAGCCAGCGGCGACCGGCCGTCCGGCCGTTCAGCGTGCCCGCGACCTGCTGGAGGCCGCCGACGGCGAGGGCATGCCGTACTGGGCCCGATCCTGGGGTCCGGCCGGCGCCACCGTCAATTCCCGTAGTGCGAAGGTGTTCTCCCGGCTCGGCGACCGCAAGGGCGCCGCCGAGAACTACGCGGCGGCAGCCGCCACCCGCCCGGCTACGACGTACGCACGCATCCTCGCTCTCGACCTGGTGGCCCAAGCCAAGATGGAACTCGCCGGCGGCGGCATCGAGCAGGCGTGCGGCACCTGGAACCGCGCGCTCGACGCGATGACCGGCTTCCAGTCCGTCCGGACCCGTCGCGCTGTCGGTGAGATGCGCAAGAGCCTCGCCCAGTCCAAGAGCCGAGGCGTCGCGGCGGCCCAGGAACTGGACGAGCGCGCTGCTCTCTTCCTGGCCTGATCACGGCAGACGGCGGTCGGGATGCCTTCCCGACCGCCGGAATCGGCATCGAACCGACAGCAGCAGCGGTCGAGCGCAAGTCATAACCGGGCGCCGGCGGGGGCCGCGGGGCCCCCCCCGCCGCCCCCAAAACCCGTAACGGGAACCCCCCCCCC
>NZ_JBHVWC010000009.1:37265-183141 GCF_042882445.1 Kitasatospora sp. NPDC058218
GGGTGTGTGGTGGGGGTGGTGTTTTTTTTAAAACCACCCGCCCCCACACCTACCCCGGGGGGGGGGGGGGGGCCGGGGGCCCCCCCCCGCCGCCCCGAAAACGCCGTTCCGAGAACCTCCCAGCCGCCCGCCGGTGAGCGCTCAGTGGCCCGTGGGCCGCAGCGTCACGGCCAGACGAGGCAGTACAGCTGGTGGCCGGCGTCGTGCAGCCGGTTGGCGAAGTCCTGCCACTCGTGCAGCATGCTGTAGATCACGAAGGCGTCCCGGGGGCCGCGGCGGTCGGGCACGGTGGACCAGATGAACGCGGCGGCGCCGAGTTCGGTCTCGTCGGCCTTGCGCAGCGGTTCGACGACGTTCTGCGGGAGCTGCACCACGGCGTAGTCGGGGTGCAGCACGACCAGCTCCAGCGGCGGGACCTGGTGCAGCGGCACGCCCTGGATGCCGGTGAGGACCATGGCGCTCATGGTCTCCGGCTTGATCTTGGTGGAGAGGTGGCCGTTGGGCGAGCCGCTCGTCTCCATCAGGTCGCCGAGCCGCCCCAGCGAGCCGAGCTCGCCCGCGTCCAGACCGAGCCCTCCGGGGCCGAGCGCGGTGGGGACTCTGGCGGCGGTGGCGCGGTCGGGTGCGCCGAAGTACTTGTACGTCACCCCCACGCGTCCCTCACCCCGCCTCTCGCCACCGCGACCGCCACGACCCGTACCCGCTCCCGTACCCCCGCGTGCGGCCTCGGCGGGCCGGCGGGAGCCACCCGCGGCCTCGTCGTAGCCGTCCTGCGCCTCGGACACTCGGACCATCCTCACCGGAATTCGCCGGAATCGACAGACCCCCGCACGTCCGGCGTCCCACCGGACGTGCTCCTTACCCGTCATGCGCCGCCGTACCCAGTCGCGGCACGCGGCAGTCCTCTTCACACCCCTGAAACGCCCGGAGCTTCTGCACACCCGGAGTGCACAGTCTGACTGGTCCGTGCAGCCGGAGTCGCCAGGGGCCCCGTTGTACGGATAACCGTACAGACTTCGTCGCCCGGATCATCGTTCCAGATGATGAGGTCCGACATGCAGAGGTGAAGGACACGATTTGAGACCATGTCTCCCGTGAGCTACCCCTACGAAGCCCCCCAGTCCCAGTCGCTCTTCGACCGCGCCTCGGTCGTCACGCCCGGCGGCGTGAACTCCCCGGTGCGCGCCTTCCGCGCGGTCGGCGGTACGCCGCGCTTCATGGTGTCCGGCACCGGCCCCTACCTCACCGACGCCGACGGCCGCGAGTACGTCGACCTGGTGTGCTCGTGGGGCCCGATGATCCTCGGCCACGCGCACCCCGCGGTGATCGACGCCGTGCAGCGGGCCGTCGCGCACGGCACCTCCTTCGGCACCCCCGGCCGGGGCGAGGTCGAGCTGGCGGAGGAGATCGTCGCCCGGGTCGCCCCGGTCGAGCAGGTCCGCCTGGTCTCCTCGGGCACCGAGGCGACCATGTCGGCGATCCGGCTGGCCCGCGGCTTCACCGGCCGGGCCAAGATCGTGAAGTTCGCCGGCTGCTACCACGGGCACGTCGACGCGCTGCTGGCCGCCGCCGGGTCCGGCGTCGCGACCTTCGGCCTGCCGGACACCCCGGGCGTCACCGGCGCCCAGGCCGGCGACACCATCGTGCTGCCGTACAACGACCTGGCCGCGGTCGAGCAGGCCTTCCGGGCGCACCCGGGCGAGATCGCCTGCGTGATCACCGAGGCCTCGCCCGGCAACATGGGCGTCGTCCCGCCGCTGCCCGGCTTCAACGGCGGCCTGGCCCGGCTCTGCCGGGAGAACGGCGCGCTGTTCATCTCGGACGAGGTGATGACCGGCTTCCGCGTCTCCAAGGCGGGCTGGTACGGCCTGGAGGCGGCGAACGAGGGCTGGGCGCCGGACCTGCTGACCTTCGGCAAGGTGATGGGCGGCGGCTTCCCGGCGGCGGCCTTCGGCGGTCGCGCCGACGTGATGGGCCACCTGGCCCCGGCCGGCCCGGTCTACCAGGCCGGCACCCTCTCCGGGAACCCGATCGCCACCGCGGCCGGCCTGGCCCAGCTGCGCGGCTGCACCGACGAGGTGTACGCGACGGTGGACCGGGTCGCCGCCGAGGTGTCGACGATGGTCTCCGACGCCCTGGCCAAGGAGGGCGTGGCGCACCGGCTGCAGACAGCCGGGAACATGTTCTCGGTGTTCTTCACCGAGTCCGCCGTGACCAACTACGACGAGGCGCGGACCCAGGAGGCGTTCCGCTTCAACGCCTTCTTCCACGCGATGCTCGCCGAGGGCGTCTACCTCCCGCCGTCCGCCTTCGAGTCCTGGTTCGTCTCGGCGTCCCACGACGAGCGGGCGGTCGAGCGGATCGCCGCCGCACTGCCCGCCGCCGCCCGCGCGGCCGCCGAGGCCCAGCCCGCGTAGCCGCGGCCAACCCCCAGGAGTACTGAGAAGTGAGCGCCAACGAGACCACCGTCGTCCACCTGATGCGACACGGTGAGGTGCACAACCCGGAGGGCGTCCTGTACGGCCGCCTGCCCGGCTACCGGCTGTCCGAGCTGGGCCGGCAGATGGCCGACCGGGTGGCCGAGGACCTGGCCGGCCGGGACATCACCCACGTGGTGGCGTCCCCGCTGGAGCGGGCGCAGGAGACCGCCGCGCCGATCGCCACGTCGCACGGCCTGGACCTCGCGGTGGACGAGCGGCTGATCGAGGCCGACAACATCTTCCAGGGCAAGACCTTCGGGGTCGGCGACGGTTCGCTGAAGAACCCGGGCTACTGGAAGTACCTGACCAACCCGTTCAAGCCGTCCTGGGGCGAGCCGTACCTGGAGCAGGCGGTGCGGATGATGGGCGCGCTGGCCGCCGCCCGGGACGCCGCCCGCGGCCACGAGGCGGTCTGCGTCAGCCACCAGCTGCCGATCTGGATCGTGCGCTCCTTCGTGGAGCGGCGCCGGCTCTGGCACGACCCGCGCAACCGGCAGTGCTCGCTGGCCTCGCTGACCAGCTTCACCTACGAGGGCGACCGGATCGTCTCGGTCGGCTACCGCGAGCCGGCCCGCGACCTGCTGCCCGCGCACCTGGTCGGCAAGGGCGGCAGGAGCAAGCCGGTGGGTAAGAGCTTCGGCGCCTGACCGCCTTCGAGTGGTCTGATCCAGCCGCAGGTCAGAGGGGGTTCGACACGGAATGTCGGACCCCCCCGAACCTGCCCGGAACTCCATGCGAAACTTTTCACATGTCTGGCATGACGCGCCCCCGTCCCCGTCTCGCCGTAGCGGCCGCCGCCACCGCCGCCGCTGCCGCGTTCGTCCTCACCGGATGCTCCTCCTCCGGTTCGTCGGCCAGCGGTGACGGCCAGATCGGCTTCGTCTCGGCCAAGGGAAGCAACATCTCGAAGGCCGCGGCGGGACACCGCCAGGACGCGCCGGACCTTTCCGGCACCACCCTGGAGGGCGCCCCGGTCAAGCTGTCGGACTACCGGGGCAAGGTCGTCGTCCTCAACGTCTGGGGCTCCTGGTGCGGGCCCTGCCGGGCCGAGGCGGACGACCTCCAGCGCGTCTGGGACAAGTACAAGGACCAGGGCGTCCAGTTCCTCGGCATCAACACCCGGGACCCGGAGATCACCAACGCCGTCCGCTTCGAGCAGGAGCGCGGGGTGACCTACCCGAGCCTGTACGACCCGGCCGGCACCCAGCTGCTGAAGTTCCCCAAGGGCAGTCTCAACCCGCAGTCCGTGCCGACCACCATCGTGGTCGACCGGGACGGCAGGCTCGCCGCCCGGGGCGTCGGCGGCCAGCTCGACGACGCCCTGGAGTCGATGATCCAGCCGGTGCTCGCGGAGCAGCAGCAGTGAGTGCCGTCGTCCAACTCGCCGACACCACCGGGACCATCCAGAGCGGGGCGCTGCTGGTGGCCGCGCCGATCGCGCTGGTGGCCGGCCTGGCCTCGTTCTTCTCGCCGTGCGTGCTGCCGCTGGTGCCCGGCTACCTCTCGTACGTCACCGGCTTCTCCGCCGCCGACCTCGCGGACGCCCGCGGGGCCAGGCGCGGCCGGATGCTGCTCGGGGTGCTGCTGTTCATCCTCGGCTTCACCGCCGTCTTCGTCTCCACCGGCGCGCTGTTCGGCTACTTCGGCTCGACGCTGCAGGAGTACAAGCGAGTCATCTCGATCGTGTTCGGCGCGCTGACCATCGTGATGGGCCTGGCCTTCATGGGGCTGGTGCCGGGGCTGAGCATGCGCGAGGTGCGCTCGCACCGCCGCCCGGCGGTCGGCCTGCTGGGTGCGCCGGTGCTGGGCGTGGTCTTCGGTGTCGGCTGGACGCCGTGCATGGGCCCGACCCTGACCGCCGTCCAGAACCTGGCGCTCAACCAGGCCGACGCCCAGCGTGGCGCGCTGCTGACGACCTTCTACTGCCTGGGCCTCGGCGTACCGTTCGTCGTGGCCGCGGTGGCCTTCCGCCGGGCGCTGGGCGCCTTCGGCTGGGTCAAGCGCCACTACCCGCTCGTCATGCGGATCGGCGGCGGCATGCTCGTCGCGGTCGGTCTGCTGCTCGTCACCGGGGTCTGGGACTCGATGGTGAACGAACTGCAGTCCTGGACCGCCGACTTCCAGATCGGAATCTGACCGTGAGCAAGACCACGACCGATACCGAGCTGCCCCCGCAGGCGGTCGAGGACGCGGCCGAGCGGCTGACCACCGCCCCGGTCGAGTCGGACGGCCCGACCGGCATAGGGGTGTTCGGCTGGCTGCGCTGGACGTGGCGCCAGCTGACCTCGATGCGGGTCGCGCTGATCCTGCTCTTCCTGCTCTCGCTGGCCGCCATCCCGGGCTCGCTGATCCCGCAGAACGGCCAGAACGAGTTCAAGGTCGAGACCTGGAAGGCCCAGCACACCACGGTCGCGCCGATCTACCAGAAGCTCCAGCTGTTCGACGTCTACAGCTCGGTCTGGTTCTCGGCGATCTACATCCTGCTGTTCGTCTCGCTGGCGGGCTGCATCGTCCCGCGCACCTGGCAGTTCGTCGGCGTGCTGCGCGCCCAGCCGCCGGCCGCGCCGCGCAACCTGACCCGGATGCCGGTCTACGCGGCCTGGCGCACCGGGGCGGACGCCGAGACGGTAAACACCGCCGCGCACCGGCTGCTGCGCCGGCGCCGGTTCCGGGCGGACCTGGCCGGCGGCGCGGTGGCCGCCGAGAAGGGCTACCTGCGCGAGGTCGGCAACCTGGTCTTCCACCTGTCGCTGTTCGCGCTGCTCGGCGGCTTCGCCTGGGCGAGCCTGGCCAGCGGCACCGGCGGCAAGCTGATGGTCGCCGGCGAGGGCTACTCCAACACGATCACCCAGCTCGACGACTTCACCGGCTCGCGGTTCTACGGCTCCCAGGACCTCGACCCGTTCTACCTGAAGCTGAACGACTTCACCTCGCGCTTCCAGACCAAGGGCGACCAGATCGGCGCCGCCCGGCAGTTCACCGCGAACGTCGAGTACTACGCGGGCAGTGACGCGGCGAAGCTGAAGCAGGGCTCGATCGAGGTGAACCACCCGCTGGAGATCGGCGGCAGCAAGGTCTACCTGATCGGCCACGGCTACGCCCCGGTGGTCACCGTGCGCAACGCCAAGGGCGACGTCGTCTACACCGGTGCGACGCCGTTCCTGCCGCAGGACGCCAACCTGACCTCCACCGGCGTCATCAAGGTCTCCGACTACGGCGAGAAGGACGGCCGGCGGACCCAGATGGGCTTCTCCGGCTTCTTCCTGCCGACCGCCCCGGTGGCCTTCGACGCGAACACCGGCCCGCGCTCGCTCTTCCCCGGCGACGCGGACCCGGCGCTGGTGCTGAACGCCTTCGCGGGCGACCTCGGCACCGACTCCGGCCTGCCGCAGAACGTCTACCAGCTCAACACCAAGAACCTGACCCAGCTGCAGCAGGACGGCAAGATCGCCAAGGTCCGGCTGAAGCCGGGCCAGGCGTGGGAGCTGCCGGACGGCTACGGCAGCGTCACCTTCGAGGGCTACAAGCAGTGGGCCAGCTTCAACATCTCGCACCGCCCGGGTAACGCGATCGCCCTGGCCGGCGGGGTGCTGGCGATCCTCGGCCTGATCGGCTCGCTGTTCGTGCAGCGGCGCCGGATCTGGGTCCGGGCGGTGGCCCTGCCCGGCGGCGGCACCCTGGTCGAGCTGGCCGGGCTGGGCCGCAGCGAGTCGGCGAAGATCGCCGAGGAGCTGGCCGAGCTGGCGGTGGACCTCCAGGACGACGCGCCGGCGACCGACGAACCCGAGCCCGACACCCCGGGGCCCGACACCCCCGGGCCCGACACCTCCGCCGCCCGTGAGACCGACGAGGCCGACGCGGCCGAAGCGGCCGACGAGGCCCCGGCATCCGCAGACCCCGCAGTCCCTGCCGACCAGAACTCCAAGGAGTAGACGGTGCACCTCGCCTCGGCGGTCGACCCACAGCTGGCCGACCTGTCCAACAAGCTGATCTACTCGGCCATGGCCGTCTATACGATCGCCATGCTCGCCCACATGTTCGAGTGGACCTTCGGCAGCAAGGGCGCCGTCGCCGTCCGCTCGTCCGAGCAGGCGGGCAGCCTGGCCGAGACGGTCGCCGCCGCCGGGGCCAAGGGCGGGAAGAAGGTCACCGTCACGGTCGCCTCGGCCGGCGGCGGGACCACCACGCTCACCCGCACCGCCCTGGCGGGCGAGGGTGCCACGGTGGTCACCAGCGGCCGCGGCCAGGACGAGGAGGACGGCCCCGGCGCCGCCGGCGGCAGCGAGAAGGCCGACCTGGCCGGCCGGATCGCGGTCTCGCTCACCGTGCTCGGCGCGCTGCTGCACGTGGGCGGCGTGGTCACCCGGGGCCTCTCGGTGTCCCGCTGGCCGTGGGGCAACATGTACGAGTTCTCCTGCGCCTTCGCGCTGGCCATGACGGTCGCCTACCTCGGCCTGCTGGCCTCCAGGAAGCCCGTCCGCTGGCTCGGCCTGCCGGTCACCCTGGCCGTCGTGCTCACCCTCGGCATCGCCACCCAGGTGCTGTACACCGAGTCCGAGCAGCTCGTCCCGGCGCTGCACTCGTACTGGCTGGCGATCCACGTCTCCACCGCGATCGTCTGCGGCGGCGCCTTCTACGCGGCCTTCATCGCGACCCTGCTGTACCTGGGCAAGGACTCGTTCGACAAGCGGACGGCGGCCGGCCTGGCCACCGGCCCGCTCGGCACCTCGGCGTCGATCTGGCAGCGGCTGCCCGCCGCGTCCACGCTGGACAAGCTGTCCTACCGGATCAACGCGCTGGTCTTCCCGCTCTGGACCTTCACCATCATCGCCGGCGCGATCTGGGCCGAGGCGGCCTGGGGCAAGTACTGGGAGTGGGACCCGAAGGAGACCTGGTCCTTCATCACCTGGGTCGCCTACGCCTGCTACCTGCACGCCCGCGCCACCGCCGGCTGGAAGGGCCGCAAGGCCGCCTACCTGGCGCTGGCGGCGTTCGCCTGCTGGTTGTTCAACTACTACGGCGTGAACATCTTCGTCACCGGAAAGCACTCCTACGCGGGGATCTGACCGGAGGAAGCCACCCACGGCCCGGCGCTCCGCACGAGGGGAAGCCGGGCCGAGGTGTGACAGGGGTAGTTCGTGCCGGCCGACCCGCGCCGGCACGGGGAGGAACGAGGAGGAAATCGCGCGATGGAGTGCGACGAGGTCATGCTGACCGTCCGAATCACCGCTGCGGAGCGCACACTGCTCCGCAGACTCGCCCAGGGGCACCGCAGCGACGTGTCCGAGGTCGTGGCCGACGGCCTGCTGGACATCATCCCCACGCTCAGCTCGCCGGGGGACGCCTACCGGCTGCTGGGAGCCCTCACGGCGCCCGCGCCGTGCGCCCTGACGGTCTGGCTGCCGACGCCGCTGGCGGACCTGCTGGTGCCGGGCGCGGCCCGGATCGCGCAGGTGACCGAGGTGCGGATCGGCTCGGCCAGCGCCATGCTGGGCGCCGCGCTGCGGCTCTGGCTGGCGCAGGACCCGATCCAGCTGGCCGCCAACCTCAGCGTGATGCACGCCGGCCGGCCGGCCGCACTGGTCGCCGCCTGACCGGGCGGACGCCGGGCCAGCCGCCCGTCGACCCCGGACCCACCGGTCCGGGGTCAGCTGGCGAGCGGCAGGCCCCGCGTCCGCCCGGAGCCGGCGGGGCGGCCGTCGAGGGCCTCCTGCCGGGCCGGCTCGGTCAGCAGCCGGCACTCGGCCGCCGTGCGGCCGTCCTGGATCAGCTGGACCCGGACCGGCACCCGCCGGCCGTCCGAGCCGCTCTCGCGGACGGCCCGCACCAGGCAGGGCCGGTCCAGCTCGATGTAGCGGCTGAAGGACGACAGCAGCTCGACCGGGACCACCGGCTCGGGGTACCGCAGCCGCTGGGCGGCCTGCCGGGCGGCCTCCAGCACCAGCATCCCGGGGACGTGGTCCGCCGCCGGGTCGAACAGCACCGGATGGCCGGGGTCGACCCGCAGCAGCCAGCTGTCCGGCGCCGGCGACGAACCGAGCACCACGTCGGCGGACCGCTCGCGGCCGACCAGTTCGGGCGAGGTGGGCGCGGGGAGCGCCGTGGCCATCACGGCGGGCGCGCCGGGCAGCCGGGGGGCCGCCGTCCGGGGCCCGGGCCCGCGCAGCCGGGTGTAGGCGACGGGGGAGAGTATTCGTAGCTCTCCGGAGCCGTGGCCGACCGGACGGCCGTCCCGTTCGATCTCGGCGTGGACCCGCAGCGAGGCCGGCCGACCGTGCCGCATCCGGACGTCCTGGCAGGTGACCTTGAGCATCAGCGAGGCGGGCGCGGCGTTCACGGCGAGGCCTTCGAGGCCGGCCGGGCCGAGCGTGTAGCAGAGTTCGTCCAGCGCGAAGTGGTGGCCGCGGGGCACGCCGAAGCCGACGTGGCCGATCAGCAGACCGGCCTGCCGGACGGTCTCGGCCATCAGCAGCGGGTCGTGGTGCCGGTCGTCGGAAAGCCGGTAGAAGCCGTGCAACCGGGGCCACTGCGCGCCGAGCAGGAAGTCGTACGGGCCGGTGGCCTGCCAGCCCGTGATGAGGACGTCGGAGACGCAGGAGCGGTGGACCAGGTGCCGGGAGACGGTCCGCTCGTGGAAGTCGTAGCCGGGACCGGGGTAGGGATAGGGACCGCCGGCATCCGGATCTACGATCAATGGCATGACTGGCCCCACTCCCGGGTCTCGGCCGACCGGCCGCGCAGACGGCCTCGGTAAAACATACAGACCACCCGGTTTGCGTTCCACTGGCGGGGTCGTCGCTGCCGAGCACTCCGCGTGATCACGGTACCCGCGTGCTGGACTGCGGGAACGTCCCGAGGGGAGGAGGCCGGACCTCCGGCGGGGGCCGATCCCCCCTGGACGGCGGGGACGAGCGAGGGGCTAGATTAGATACCAACCATGCGGTTTGGGATGCCCGTCCGCAGGTGAGGCGTCGCACCACCGACGACGGCGCCCTGACAGCAGCCGGGCGAGCCGCGATCTCGCCGAGGCCGAGGCCGGAGGGGCCGAGTGGTCAAGCAGGAACGCGCGGGTCGGACCAGGCAGGCCGTCCTGCTCGCCGCGGCGGACACCTTCGCGGACGCGGGGTTCGAGTCCGCGAGCCTGATCGACATCAGCCGCCGGGCGGGCGTCAGCAAGGGCGCGCTCTACTTCCACTTCGTCTCCAAGCAGGCGCTCGCCGACGGCGTCCGCGCCGCGGCCGGGCGGGAGATCGGCTCGGCCGCGCTCCGCGCCCTGCGCGGCGGCGGACCGGCCCTCCAGGGCCTGATCGACTTCTCGCACGAACTGGCCCGGCTGCTCCGCGAGGACGTCGTGGTCCGGGCCGGCGTCCAGCTCGGCCAGGGCGCCCGGGGCGGCGCGGACGCCTGGCACAGCCTGACCGCCGTGGTCCGGAGGCTGCTGGAACGCGCCGCGGCCGCCGGTGAGCTGCGCCCCGGGCTGGACCTGCGACCGGCGGCCGAGCTGCTCACCACCCTGGCGGCGGGGCTGGTGCTGCTCGCCCCCGAGGATGCCGGCCGGCTCCGTCCGGAGGCGGTGCGGGGCCTGTGGGCGGCCGCGCTGCCCGCGCTGGTCCCGGGGGACCGCTGCATCGCCTACCGCACCTGCGCGCCGTAGCGCCGGGCGCTGCCGGCCCCGTCCCGATGGCGGCCGCCCTGCCAGGCCGCCGCTCAGGCGCCGCCGGGCGCCCGCTCGGCCACGCTGAGCCGGGCGAGCGCGTGCGGCTGGACCAGACCCGGCAGCAGCAGCGTCCAGAGGTCGGCCATCCGCCGCAGCAGGTCCTGACGGCCGGCCAGCACCTGCGAGCTCAGCTGGATCCCGGTCACCGCCCCGGTGATCACCCCGGCCGCGGCCGCGACGTCCAGGCCCGGGTGCAGGTCACCGGCCTCGCGGGCCTGCTCCAGCAGCCCGCGCGCCACGTCGGACCAGCCCTGGTAGGCCTCGATCTGCGGCTGGGTGAAGCTGCCGTGCTCGATGGTCAGCCGGATGCTGCCGCGGACCAGCGGGTCGTCCAGCAGGGCGTGGGCGAAGGCGTAGCCCAGGTCGATCAGGGTCTGCACCGGGCTGTCGGAGGTCGGCCGCCAGGTGGCGAGCCAGGCGGCCTGGCCCTCGATCACGGCCAGCGCCAGCTCCTCCTTGGAGTGGAAGTGGAAGTAGAGCGCCCCCTTGGTGACGCCGGCCCGCTCCAGGATCTCCGCCATGGTGGCCGCGGCGTAACCGCGCTCGTCGAAGACTTCGGCCGCGGCGAGGAGTACCGCCTGGCGGGTCGCCAGTGCCCGGGCCTGCCTGGCCATCGCAGCCTCCCTGGATAGTTCTCGTGCGCGGCAGCGGCTGATCCTAGGGCGCCGACGGCGCGGAGATCGCATACCGTCCAGTAGGTATTCTACCGAGCCGCTCCGGGCTCGACCGGGGCCGACCGGGCCGCGAACGCCGGTCGATCGAGGGGCGGTCGCCCGCCGGCCGGGGCCCGGCGAACGCCGACGGCCGGCCACCCGGGGAGGGTGGCCGGCCGTCGGGCGTGGCGTGGTGGGCCGTCAGGCGGCCTGCTGCCAGCTGACCGGCGAGTAGTAGGCCGGGCGGCGCTCCAGGCGCTGCCAGTTGGCGATCGGCTCGATCGGCGCGGCGGCGGCCGCGGCCTGCTGGGCGGCCGCGGCGCGGGCCAGCAGGACGGCGGTCAGGGCGGCGAGTTCCTCGTCGTCGAGCGAGCCGCGGACGATGCGGACGAGAGGTTCGGCGGAAGCAGTCATGATCCGGTTTCTCCCCCGGCGGATGTGTGGTGTGTGGTCGGTGGCGCGGTACCGCGGTGCTACATGGGCGGGTTGCCGTGCTTGCGGCTCGGCAGGTCCGCGTGCTTGGTGCGCAGCATGGCCAGCGAGGAGGCCAGGACCTGACGGGTCTCGGCCGGGTCGATGACGTCGTCCACGAGGCCGCGCTCGGCCGCGTAGTACGGGTGCATCAGTTCGTTCTTGTATTCCTTGATCTTCTGAGCCCGCATCGCCTCGGGGTCCTCGGCGCCGTTGATGTCCCGGCGGAAGATCACGTTGGCGGCGCCCTCGGCGCCCATGACGGCGATCTCGTTGGTCGGCCAGGCGAACGAGAGGTCCGCGCCGATCGAGCGGGAGTCCATCACGATGTACGCGCCGCCGTAGGCCTTGCGCAGGATCAGCTGGATGCGCGGCACGGTGGCGTTGCAGTAGGCGTAGAGCAGCTTGGCGCCGTGCCGGATGATGCCGTCGTGCTCCTGGTCGACGCCGGGCAGGAAGCCGGGGACGTCGAGCATGGTGACCAGCGGGATGTTGAAGGCGTCGCACATCTGGACGAAGCGCGCGGCCTTCTCGCTCGCGTTGATGTCGAGCACGCCGGCCAGCGACTGGGGCTGGTTGGCGATGATGCCGGTGACGTGGCCGTCGATCCGGGCCAGTACGCAGAGCACGTTGGTGGCCCAGCGCTCGTGGACCTCCAGGTACTCGCCGTGGTCGACGATCTCCTCGATGACCTTGCGCATGTCGTACGGGCGGTTGCCGTCGGCCGGCACCAGGTCGAGCAGCACGTCGTTGCGGCGGTCCACCGGGTCGTCGTTGACGACCGGCGGCGGCATCTCGCGGTTGTTCTGCGGCAGCAGCGAGAGGAGGTAGCGGACCTCCTCGATGCAGGACTGCTCGTCGTCGTACGCGAAGTGCGAGACGCCGGACACCCCGGAGTGGACGTCGGCGCCGCCGAGCCCGTTCTGGCTGATCTTCTCGCCGGTGACGGCCTGGACGACGTCCGGGCCGGTGATGAACATCTGCGAGGTCTCGCGGACCATGAAGATGAAGTCGGTCAGGGCCGGGGAGTACGCGGCGCCGCCGGCGCACGGGCCGAGCATCACCGAGATCTGCGGGATGACGCCGGAGGCCCGGGTGTTGCGCTGGAAGATGCCGCCGTAGCCGGCCAGGGCGGTGACGCCCTCCTGGATGCGGGCGCCGGCGCCGTCGTTCAGCGAGACCAGCGGGGCGCCGGCCGCGATGGCCATGTCCATGATCTTGTGGATCTTCTGCGCGTGGGCCTCGCCCAGGGCGCCGCCGAAGATCCGGAAGTCGTGGGCGTAGGTGAAGACCGTCCGGCCGTGCACGGTGCCCCAGCCGACGATCACGCCGTCGGTGTGCGGCTTCTTCGCCTCCAGGCCGAAGCCGGTGGCGCGGTGCCGGCGCAGCTGCTCCACCTCGTGGAACGAGCCCTCGTCGAGCAGCAGCTCGATGCGCTCGCGGGCGGTCAGCTTGCCCTTGGCGTGCTGGGCCTCGGTGGCCTTCTCGCTCGGGCCGCGGCGGACCTGGTCGCGCAGTTCGTGCAGCTCGGCGACCCGCCCGTGGGTGTCGGCCGGGATCTCGGGAACCTCGTCGCCGACCGGCGCCTCATGCACAACCGTCATCTCGAACCACTCCAAGGGTGAGGGAACTGTCCGACAGCCAACGTCTGCTGTGCCCCCGGCTGCGAATCACTTTCTTCACTTATGACTGTACGAGGGGCCGCACGCTGGTTTCGGCGTCGATTCCGTACAAGGTCGCGTCCGTTTAGATGTCAGGGCTGCACAGAAACCGGCCGGTGGGGCTGCGTACACTACGTGTCTGTTCGATTACCCGAAGCTGTCGCCATGGCTGCCGGCAGATGATCTGAACATGAGGGAACGCGCAGGTCAGGGGCGTCCGTGCCGGTGTCGGCCGGGGTGTTCCGAGGCTCACGGCCGAGGGGCGCCGGTCGGCCGCGACCCGGTCGGCGCAGCGTGTCCGGCCGCCCGCCACTCGTAGGGATGCACCAAAAACGCCGCAACCCACCCGGAAGCTCGCCGGGTGGGCTGTCCGGGGGACTCGGCTCAGCTCTTACGGCCGTCCTCCGGCTCGTCCTTGCCGCGCAGCTCCTCCTCGCGGCGGCGCAGATCGGCCTCCCACTGCTTGAGCATGTCCTCGTGCTGCTTGTTGTCCTTCTTCAACGAGGCCAGGAACTCCGGGTCGTCGTCCGGCGCGAGCGGCCGGCCCCCGCGCGGGCGCTCGTACTCCGGGTAACCGGCGCCGCCGCCGGCCGGGTGGGTCTGCGGGGCGCCGCGCCGCTTGCCGGCCACCAGCCAGGCGATCGAGCCGACCAGCGGGAAGAGCAGCACGATGATCACCCAGACCACCTTCGGCAGGTGCTTCACCTCGTCCTCGGGCGTGGTCAGGCAGTCGATGAAGGCCCACACCCAGAGGGCGAGCGGGAGCACGAAGGTCAGAATCCTCAGCACGGCGGCGATCTCCCCCGGCGACGGCGGTTGCGGCGGGCGGCCTCGAAGCGGCGGGCGGCTTCGGAGGGGCCCTTGACCGAGCCAGGCTATCGGGTGGCGGATACTGACTGGCATGGCATACGACGATCTCCGCTCGTTTCTGCGGGCCCTCGACCGCGAGGGCGATCTCAAGCGCATCAAGGCCGAGGTGGACCCCCATCTGGAGATCGGCGAGATCGTCGACCGGGTCCAGAAGGCCAAGGGTCCGGCCCTGCTGTTCGAGAACGTCAAGGGCTCGTCGATGCCGCTGGCGATGAACGTCTTCGGCACCGAGCGCCGGCTCGCCAAGTCGCTCGGCCTCAAGGGGCCCGAGGACATCGCCGAGAAGATCGCCGGACTGCTCAGGCCCGAGCTGCCGCACGGCTTCACCGGCTTCCGGGACGCCTTCGGCAAGCTGGCCTCGATGGCCCACGTGCCCCCGCGCAACGTCAAGGACGCCCCGGTCCAGGAGGTCGTGCTCACCGGTGACGACGTCAACCTGGACGAGCTGCCCGCCCTCTTCACCTGGCCGCTGGACGGCGGCTCCTTCTTCAACCTGGGTCTGACCCACACCAAGGACCCGGACAGCGGCGTCCGCAACCTCGGCCTCTACCGCCTCCAGCGGCACGACCGGCGGACCATCGGCATGCACTGGCAGATCCACAAGGACAGCCGCAACCACTACGCGGTGGCCGCGAAGCGCGGCGAGCGGCTGCCGGTCGCGATCGCCTTCGGCTGCCCGCCGGCCGTCACCTACGCCGCCACCGCGCCGCTGCCCGGTGACATCGACGAGTACCTGTTCGCCGGCTTCGTGGCCGGGGAGCGGGTGAAGATGGTCGACTGCAAGACCGTGCCGCTGCAGGTCCCGGCCGACGCCGAGGTGGTGCTGGAGGGCTGGCTGGAGCCCGGCGAGATGCTGCCCGAGGGCCCGTTCGGCGACCACACCGGCTTCTACACGCCGCAGGAGCCGTTCCCGGCGCTGACGATCGACTGCGTGACGATGCGCCGCCGGCCGATCCTGCAGTCCATCGTGGTCGGCCGCCCGCCGACGGAGGACGGCCCGCTGGGCAAGTTCACCGAGCGGTTCTTCCTGCCGCTGCTGAAGATCATCATCCCGGACATCGTCGACTACGACCTGCCCGAGGCCGGCGGCTTCCACAACTGCGTGATCGTCTCGATCGACAAGAAGTACCCCAAGCACGCCCAGAAGACGATGCACGCCATCTGGGGCGCCCACATGATGTCGCTGACCAAGCTGATCATCGTCGTGGACTCCGACTGCGACGTGCACGACTACCAGGAAGTCGCCTGGCGGGCCTTCGGCAACGTCGACTACAGCCGGGACCTCACCGTCGTCGAGGGCCCGGTCGACCACCTCGACCACGCCTCCTACCAGCAGTTCTGGGGCGGCAAGGCCGGTATCGACGCGACCCGCAAGCTGCCCGAGGAGGGCTACACCCGGGACGGTGGCTGGCCGGAGATGGTCTCGTCCGACCCGGCCGTCGCCGCGCTGGTGGACCGTCGCTGGAAGGAGTACGGGCTCTGATGAGTACGGCCGCCGCACTCCCCGAAGTCCCGCCCGGCAAGGTCAAGGCCTTCCTGCGGTTGGTGATGATCGAGCACTCGGTCTTCGCCCTGCCCTTCGCCTACATCGCCGCGCTGACGGCCATGTTCCTCGCCGACGAGCGGGTGCACTGGGGCGAGCTGTTCGTCGTCACGGTCTGCATGGTCGGCCTGCGGACCTTCGCGATGGCCGCCAACCGGATCATCGACCGCGAGATCGACGCCCGGAACCCGCGCACCGCCGGGCGCGAACTGGTCACCGGCGCGGTGTCGGTGAGGACGGCGTACGTCGGCTCGGCGGTCGCCCTGGTGGTCTTCCTCGGCGCCGCCGCGCTGCTGAACCCGCTCTGCCTGGCGCTGGCGCCGGTCGCCGTCGTGCCGATGGTGGTCTACCCGTACGGCAAGCGGTTCACCGACTTCCCGCAGGCGATCCTCGGCCTGGCCCAGGCGATGGGCCCGATCGGCGCCTGGCTCGCCGTCACCGGCACGTGGTCCTGGGACGCGGTGGTCCTGGGTGCGGCGGTGGGCATCTGGATCGGCGGCTTCGACCTGATCTACGCCTGCCAGGACGTCGCCTCCGACCGGGTGGGCGGCGTCCGTTCGGTGCCGGCGCGCTTCGGCGTCCCGGCGGCGATCCGGGGTGCCCGCGCCTGCCACGTGCTGACCACGCTGCTGCTCGGCTGGTACGCCGTGCTGACCGACGCCGGCCCGGCGTTCTGGGTCGGCCTGCTGGTGGTGGCGGGGGCGTTCGGCTACGAGCACAGCATCGTGAAGCCCCACGACCTGTCGAAGCTGAACCGGGCGTTCTTCCAGACCAACGGCTTCGTCGGGATCTCGCTGTTCTTCTTCGCCCTGGTGGACCTGGTCGTGCGCGGCCTGGGGATCTGACCTCCCCGGCCGTGCGGGGGGCGGCCTCGCGTCGCCCCCCCCCCGCCCCCCCCACGGCCCGGGCGCGCCCGGCCGGTCCCGCCGGGCGCGCGGTCGACCGGGTGGCCTAGCGGCCGGCGTCCTCGTCGAGGGTGTGCTTCACCAGGGCGTTGGCGTGGCCGTGGCCCAGTCCGTGCTCGGACTTGAGCCAGGTGACCAGCTCGGTGTGCCCGGTCAGCGGGGAGGAGCGGATCAGCTCCTTCCAGTGCGCGACCGGCAGGCCGTACTTCTTCTCGATCGAGGGGAAGTAGCTGGCGGGACCCTTCACGGGTTCGGTTGTCACGGGATTCTCCTGTCGGGGTCGTCAGCGGTGGGTCGATCATGCCGGGGCGGTGGTCACGCCGCCAGCCCGGCCATGGTGGCCGAGAGCCAGCCGAGGCCGAGGGCGGCCCCCGCGGTGAAGGCCGCCACGGTGACCGAGGACCCGGCGAAGCCGGCCAGCACGCCGACCGGCACCAGCCGGGAGGCCAGGGCCCAGCCGCGCCGGCCCGCGGCCGCGAAGGGGCGGGCGAGGACGAGGAACGCCGCGCAGAGCGCCAGGTAGCCGACCGAGCCGGCGACCATGTGCACGGTGCCGTGCGCGCTGAGCTCGCCGACCCGGTCCTGCGGTGCGCCGACCGGGAACCCGGCCCCCGGATCGGCCGAGAACACCCCGCTGACCAGGAACGAGGCGCCGAACACGGCGACCAGCCGGGGGGCGGCGGTGGCGCCCGGGCCGCCGCGCAGCACCCGGTGCAGGCCGACCGCACCGGCGAGGACGAGGGCGCCGGTGAGCAGGAAGGCGGCCTGCTGGATCAGGCCCAGGTCACCGAGGCTGAGCTGGCTCAGGGCGTTGCGGCCGAAGTCGAAGCCGTCCCGGGTGAGGCCCTGGGCGATGCCGACGACGAGGAACAGCGGGCCGGCGGCGGCGCCGGAGGCCAGCAGGAGCCTGGTCGACGGAGCGGCCGCCGGGGCCGCGAGGGCGTGGGTCATGAGGTCGGTCCTCCGTGCTTCGCGGTGGTGTTGCAGGTTGGACCGGGCGCGGCGACGGAACTCATCGGTGCGGTGGAAGTGACCTGCGTCACAGGGGCCGCCGGCCCGCCGGTCTACGATCCGGTCGGGGTCGCCGCGTCGCCGCCGACACCTCGCATCGGCGGCGCAGGGCCGCCCGGACGTACGGAGAGCCCGATGACCGCCGACTTCCGTGCCGACCGGATCGGCAGCGCGCTGCGGGGCGAGAACCCCACCGTGGTGCGCCGGCTCGACGCCGGGTTCGCCGTCATGGGCGACGTCCAGTTCCTGCCCGGCTACGCGATCCTGCTCACCGACGAACCGGGCGTCGAGCGCCTCTCCGACCTGCCCCGCCCGCGCCGGCTCGCCTACCTCGCCGACCTGGACCGCCTCGGCGAGGCCGTCGAACGCGCCTGCCGCGCCGCCGATCCCGCCTTCCGCCGGGTCAACCTGGAGATCCTCGGCAACACGGACCCGATCCTGCACGCCCACGTCTGGCCCCGCTTCGACTGGGAGCCGGACCACCTGGTGCGGATGCCGGTCTGGCTCTACCCCCAGGACCACTGGCGCGACGCCCGCCACGCCCTCGGCCCGGACCAGGACGCCATCCGCGCCGCCATCGGCGCGGAGCTCGACGCGCTGCGCTGATATTCCCTCAGGCCGGCGCCGTCACTCCATCCCGTGAACCCGGCCGCGCACCCAACGGGCCCGGCCCGGGCGCCGGTTACGCTGCGCCCATGGACATCGTGATCCCGCTCTTCGACCGTTTCGAGCCGCTCGACGCGATCGGGCCGTACGAGATCCTCGGGCACGTCCCGGGCGTCGACGTGCGCTTCGTCGCGCCCGAGCCGGGGCGGGTCACCGATGTGCTGGGGGCCCTGACGGTCGACGTCCCCACCCGGTACTCGGAGATCGACTCCTGCGACGTGCTGCTCGTCCCCGGCGGCGGTGGGGTGCGGCCGCTGCTCGCCGATCCGGACTTCCTGGACTGGGTCCGCGGGGTGCACGGGGCGACCAGGTTCACCACCTCGGTCTGCACCGGCTCGCTGGTGCTCGGCGCGGCCGGGCTGCTCAAGGGCCTCACCGCCACCACCCACTGGGCGGCGGTCGCCGACCTGGAGGCCCACGGCGCCACCTACACCGCCGAGCGGGTCGTCCGCCACGACCGGATCATCACCTCGGCCGGCGTCTCCTCCGGCATCGACATGGCCCTGGGGCTGGCCGCCCTGCTCACCGACGACCTCACCGCCCAGGCCGTCCAGCTCCTCACCGAGTACGACCCCCGACCCCCGTTCGACACCGGCTCCGTGGCCAAGGCCCCGGCCGCCGTCCGGGAGCGCGTCCGCACGCTCGGCTGAGTGGTCGCCGCTACCCCACGGCGCCGAGGTCGCGCCGGTACCGCAGGCCCGGGCGGTCGCCGATGGCGAGCTCGCCGATCACGGCGAACCCGGCTCGCCGCAGCACGGCCCTCGACGCCGCGTTGTCGAGCGTGGTGACGGCGGTGAGCGTGGTGAGGCCGTACTCCGCCGCGGCCAGGCGGCACACCTCGTGGACGGCCGCCGTCGCCGCGCCCCGGCCGGCGGCCCGCTCGCCGATCCGGTAGCCGAGCTCGGCCGCCCCGGCCGCGACGTCCACCAGGTTGACCCGGCCGAGGAGCTCGCCCCGCTCGTCCACCAGGAGGTGGAAGTGGCAGGCCCCGCTGGCCTGTTCGGCGAGCAGGGCGCGGTGCCGGTCGGCGAACTCCGCGAAGTAGCCGTCCCCGCGATCGGGGACGGACCGGGCGAAGTACTCCCGGTTCTCCCGCTCGAAGGCCAGCAGGGCCGGCGCGTGGTCGGCCCGGAGCCGCTCCAGTCTCGTGGTCATCCGGGGAGCGTAGTCCGGTCGGCGGAAGCGGGCGGCATGTTCCTCGGCCCGGGCGCGCAGCGTCCGGGCGGGCCGTCCGGTGACGTCCCGGACCGTGCCGGTGACCGGCTCCGGGCCGCCGATCCGGGTCGGAGCGTGTCGTACCCGCTCCCTAGACTGGGGGTTCATCGGCCGGTCGGGACAGGAGAGTTCGCGTGGGTACTGCCAGGATCGCCGTCGTCACCACCGCCGCAGCCGCGGAGTACGACGCGGACCTCCCGTTGATCGTGGACGCCCTGCGGGCCGACGGTCTGGCGGCCGAGGCGGTGCCCTGGGACGCGCAGGCCCCGGGGTGGGAGGGGTTCGACCTGGCCGTCATACGGTCGACCTGGGACTACTCGGAGCGCCTCGGGGAGTTCCTCGCCTGGGCCGACACCACGGCCCGCGCCACCCGGCTGTGGAACCCGGCACCGGTGGTGCGCTGGAACAGCGACAAGCGCTACCTGTCGGCGCTCGCCGAGCGCGGCGTCCCGGCCGTGCCGACGCGCTTCCTCGCCCCCGGCGAGCACTGCCACGAGGCGGACTTCGACCTGGCCCAGGGCGTGGTGGTCAAGCCCGCCGTCTCCGCGGGCGCGCGCGACACCGCCCGCTACGAGCCCGGCCGGGCGGCGGACGCCGTGCGCCACGCCCGGCTGCTGCTGGACCGCGGGCGCACCGTGATGGTCCAGCCGTACCTGCCGCTGGTGGAGGAGGGGGAGCGCGGGCTGGTCTTCGTCGCCGGCGCCTTCAGCCACGCCATCCGCAAGGGGCCCGTGCTGACCGAGCCCGGAGTGATCGACAACGACCGGGTGGCCCACCCCGGCGTCACCCCGTACGTGCCGACCGAGGCGGAGCTGCGCACCGCCCGCGCGGCGCTGGCGACCGTCCCGTCGCCGGGCTCCCTGCTGTTCGCGCGGGTGGACCTGGCGCTGGGCGAGGACCGGGAGCCGGTGGTCATGGAGCTGGAGCTGATCGAGCCGAACCTGTTCCTGCGGACCGCTCCGCAGGGGCTGCGGCGCTTCGTCGACGCCGTGGCGGCCGAGGCCCGGCGGTCGGCGGGGTAGCGCCACCGCCCGGCCCCGGCGGCGCCGTCACTCGGGAGACTTGATGTAGTCCTCGTACTCGGCGGCCGTGAGCAGGCTCTCCTGGTCGCCGCCGGCCACCGGCGTGATCTCGATCATCCAGCCGTCGCCGTACGGGTCCTCGTTGACCTGCTCGGGCGCGTCGTCCAGGCCGTCGTTCACGGCGCTGATCGTGCCGCTCCGCGGCACGTAGATCTCGCTCACCGACTTCACGGACTCCACGCTGCCGAACGGCTCACCGTGCTCGAACCGGTCCCCCTGCTTGGGCAGTTCGACGTAGACGATGTCGCCGAGCTGCTTCTGGGCGTGGTCCGTGATGCCGATCCGCAGCCGGCCGTCGGGCAGGGAGCGCACCCACTCGTGGTCCTTGGAGTACGTGAGGTCGCCCGGGATGTTGGCCATGAGGGTCTCCGTGGTGTCGTCGCCGCGTCACTGACGGTTCGTCAGTCGCACGGGAGAGCCTGCTACAGATCCCGGGGCCCGGCCGGGACGTTCACCCGGGGGAGTGAGTCCGGCCCCGGCCGGGATCGGGGGCGGGGAGACAATGGCGGCGGACCACATTCCCGCCGTCGGAGGAGAACCGTGATCGGCACACTGCAGTGCATCGTGCTCGACTGCCCGCGGCCGGCCGTGCTCGCGCGGTTCTACGCGGCCCTGCTGGGCGGGGAGGTGGACCGGCCGGATCCCCGGTGGTCGCTGGGCGACGCGTGGTCGACCCTGCACACCGAGGGCGGCCCGGTGCTCTGCTTCCAGGGCGTCGCCGACCACCGCCCGCCGCGGTGGCCCGACCCGGCGTACCCGCAGCAGGTGCACCTGGACGTCGACGTGGCGGACCTCGACGGCGCCGAGCGTGAAGTCCTGGCACTCGGCGCCACCCGGCTGGGCGACGGGGGCGGCTGGCGGATCTACGCGGACCCGGCCGGCCACCCGTTCTGCCTGCTCCCGGCCCGCCCCCGGGGGCGCGGCGACGCCTGAGGGCGAGCGCCGGCCCGGCGGCCTCAGGTCAGTGACAGTTCGTCACCCACGCTGAGACGCCCGGGGGTCACCACCCCGGCCAGGGCGTCCAGCCGGCCGCCGTGGGTCTGGGCGATGGCCTTGAGGATCTCCGGGGCGTGCGGCAGGCCGGGCTGGGCGGCGGTGGTCATGACGCAGCGCTCGCTGGCCCGGACGAAGGCGAGCCGGGCGCCGGTGCCGCCGCCGCCCTCGCGGCCGAACCAGTCGTCCTCGACGAACGGCGGGATGCCGGGCGGTGTCCGCAGCAGGATGTTGGGGCGGAACCGGCGCACGTTCACGACGGCGCCGGGCGCGGCCTCGCGCACCCAGTCCAGGGTCGCCGTGGTGAGCACGCTGACCGGCAGCTGGTCGAAGTGCGAGACGGCGTCCTCGCGGGCCAGCGCGACGTCCGGGCGCTGGAGGTAGGCGCGCAGGAAGGCGGTGGGATCGGCGACCGGCCGGCCCAGCGGGTCGAACAGCTCGGGGCCGTCGAGCCGGTGGCCGAGCCGGGAGGAGAGGCGGAGCAGGCCGTCCATCCGGCGGAAGCGCCGGGTGTTCTTGCCGGAGCCCAGCTTCCCGGTGCCGTCGCGCACCGCGTAGAGGCGGTCGCCGGCCAGGCCGCGTTCGTCCACCTCGACGGAGTCGAGCCGCTCGCCGCCGGTGGACTTCACGGGGTAGCGCCAGAGCTGCTCGATCACTCCGATGATCTCTGCCATGGCGGGAAAGCGTAGCGGCGCCCGCCGGGGATGGTCTAGACCAAGTGTCGACGGGCGCTCACCCCAGTCGCGCCACCGCCCGCACCGGTGCGCCGTCGGCGGCCACCAGACGCAGCGGGAACAGCGAGACCTCCACCGGCCGACCGGCCCGCTGGGCCTCCAGCAGCACCCGCAGGTCGGTCAGGTTCTCGGCGATCACGCCGCCGCCGGGCGCCCCGAGCAGCACCCGGTGCGCGGCCAACGTCGGCTCCGGGGCGGTCGGTTGGTCGTGCTCGTCGGTCAGGTCGGCCAGCAGTGCGGCGACCGCCGGGTCGCCCGGGCCCGGGTCGGGCGTGGGGTCGACGCTGAGCGCGTCCACCCCGACCGTCCGCACCCCGGCGGCGACGATCGCCTCGGCCGCCGCCGTGCTCAGGCTGGGGTGGGCCAGGTAGGCGTCGGTGCCCCAGTGCCGGGCCCAGCCGGTGGCCAGCAGCAGGACGGTGCCCTCACCGGCCCGCTCCAGCGCCGGGGCGAGCAGTTCGGGCGTCACCTCCGCCCGCGGCTCCAGCCCCCGCAGGTCGGCGACGACCGCGGGGCCGGTGAACCGCTCCAGCGGCAGGCCGTCCAGGGTGGGCCAGGTGACGTCCACGTGGTACGGCGCGTCCACATGGGTGCCGGACTGCGAGCCGAGGTGCAGGGCCAGCACGTTCACCCCGGCGGTGGCCGTGGTGAGCGCGGGCGCCAGGACGACGGCCGGATCGCCGGGGTAGACCGGCATCGCGGTGGTCACCTGATGGGTGAGGTCGACGAGGGTCGCTGCCATGCCGCCCATCCTCGCAGGGGTGAACGCGGATGGGCCCGCCCCGGGGGCCGCCGTATAGAAAGGGGGCATGGGAACAGAAAAGCGTCAGCCGTGGGTGGTCGGGGTCTCGGGCGCGTCGGGCACGCCGTACGCCGCTTCGGTGATCCGGGCGCTGCTCGCGGCCGGGGAGCCGGTCGACCTCGTGGTCAGCCGGGCCGCCCGGCTCACCATCCTGGACGAGACCGGGATCTCCTTCCGGGACGCGCACTGGCGCACCGACCTCGCGGCCTGGCTGGGCGACGACCACGGTCTCGACGACGTCCGCCACTGGTCGGCGGGGGACTTCGCGGCCGGGCCGTCCAGCGGCTCGTACCCGGCCAAGGGCATGCTGGTCGTCCCCGCGACCACCGGCGCGGTGGCCGGGATCGCGCTCGGGCTGAGCAAGGACCTCCTCCAGCGGGCCGCCAGCGTCACGCTCAAGGAGCGCCGGCCGCTGGTGGTCTGCGTCCGCGAGGCGCCACTCAACGGGGTGACGTTGAAGCACCTGGTCGAGCTGGACGCGCAGGGCGCCGTGGTGCTCCCCGCCTCGCCCGGCTTCTACGCCGGCGGGTCCACCGTCCGCGAACTGGTCGATTTCGTGGCGGGCCGGGTGCTGGACGCCGTCGGCGTTCCGCACACGCTGTACCGCCGCTGGGAGGGCGAGTTGGGCGCGGCCGCCCGCCCGGCCGACCGGAGGGAGTGAAGGCGTGAGCCGGGGGGAGTGGGGCGGCCGGAGGCGGGAGAGTATGTTCTCTGCGATATCCGGGTTGTTCCGCGCATGGCGCCTTTGAATCCGGATAATGATCTGTGGGTCTGGTGAGGTTCGGAAGGACGCGGACGGTATATGGACACGGTGGACAGACAGCTCATCCAGGCGCTCCGGGAGAACGGCCGCGCGTCCTACGCCGAGCTGGGCCGACTGGTGGGCCTCTCCGGCCCGAGCGTCACGGACCGGATCAACCGCCTGGAGCAGGCCGGGGTGATCACCGGCTACCGCGCGACGGTCAATCCGGCCTCGCTCGGCTTCGGCGTCACGGCCCTGATCGGCCTTCAGCTCACCGACGCGGCCGACCACGAGGACGTCGCGTTCCGGCTCAAGGACCTCGGCGAGGTCGAGGACTGCTGGTTCATCGCCGGTGACGACTCGTACATGCTCAAGGTCCGGGTCTCCGACGTGGAGGGCCTGGAGTCGGTGGTCAAGCGGATCTCCGGCACGAAAGGCGTGGCCCGTACCCGTACGACCGTCGTACTCTCCACGAAGTGGGAGAACCGGGTGAGCGAGCTCCCGATGGTCGAAGGCGAGTAACACGATGGAACTGGTCGGTCTGGAGGAGCTGCGCGCGGCTCGGCAGCGGATCGCCGGGGTCGCGGTGCGCACCCCGCTGGTCCCCGCCCCCTGGGCGGGCGACGGCGAGCGCCGGCTCTGGCTGAAGCCGGAGAACCTCCAGCCGACCGGTGCCTTCAAGACCCGCGGTGCCTACAACCGCCTCGCCGCGCTCAGCGACGAGGAGCGGGCCCGCGGCGTGGTCGCCCAGTCCAGCGGCAACCACGCCCAGGCGGTGGCGTACGCGGCCGGGCTGCTCGGGATCAAGGCCCTGATCGTGATGCCGGACACCTCGCCGGCGGTCAAGGTCGAGGGCACCCGCTCGTTCGGCGCCGAGGTGCTGCTGGTCCCGCCGGCCGATCGCGACACGGTGCCGGCCGAGCTGGCCGAGCGTCACGGCTACGTCTGGGTGCCGCCCTACGACGACCGGTACATCATCGCGGGTCAGGGCACGGTCGGCCTGGAGATCGCCGAGGACGCCCCGGCCGAGCTGGACACCGTGCTGGTCCCGGTCAGCGGCGGCGGCCTGATCTCCGGGACGGCGGCCGCGCTCAAGCTCACCCGCCCGGGCATCCGGGTGGTCGGCGTCGAGCCCGAGCTGGCCGCCGACGCGCAGGCCAGCCTGCGCGCCGGCGAGCGGCTCACCTGGCCGGTCGCCGACACCTACCGGACCATCGCGGACGGGCTGCGCACGCCGTCCGTCGGTGAGCTGCCGTTCCGGCACCTCACCGCGTACGTGGACGACATCGTCACCGTCACCGAGGACGAGATCAGGGCCACGGTGGCCCTGCTGGCCCGCCGCGGCCGGCTGGTCGCGGAGCCCTCCGGCGCGGTCGCCCCGGCCGCGTACTTCCACCGCGCGGCCGAGATCGGCGGCCAGGCGGTCGCCGCCGTGGTCAGCGGCGGGAACATCGACCCGGCGCTGCTCGCGGAGCTGCTCGCGGCATGACGGCGGCATAGGCGTACGCTCGTTCCGGCAACGATTCGAAGTCGGAGGAGGCGGGGCACCGCATGGACGCAGGGCTCAAGCGCGAGCTGGAGGCGAAGGTCTACGCGGGTGAGCGGCTGACCCGCGAGGACGGGATCGCGCTCTACGAGAGCGACGACCTGGCCTGGCTGGGTGGGCTGGCCCACCACGTGCGGACGCGGAAGAACGGCGATGTCGTCCACTTCAACGTCAACCGCCACCTCAACATGACCAATGTGTGCAACGCGTCGTGCGCGTACTGCTCGTTCCAGCGCAAGCCGGGCGAGAAGGACGCGTACACGATGCGCATCGAGGAGGCCGTCCGCCTCGCCAAGGCGATGGAGGTCGACTCCCTCACCGAGCTGCACATCGTCAACGGGCTGCACCCGACCCTGCCGTGGCGCTACTACCCGCGCTCGCTGCGGGAGCTGAAGGCGGCGCTGCCGAACGTCTCGCTGAAGGCCTTCACCGCCACCGAGATCCACTGGTTCGAGAAGATCAGCGGCCTGCCGGCCGACGAGATCCTGGACGAGCTGATCGACGCCGGTCTGGAGTCGCTGACCGGCGGTGGCGCGGAGATCTTCGACTGGGAGGTCCGCCAGCACATCGTCGACCACGACACCCACTGGGAGGACTGGTCGCGGATCCACCGCCTCGCCCACAGCAAGGGCCTCAAGACGCCGTCCACCATGCTGTACGGCCACATCGAGGAGCCCCGGCACCGGGTCGACCACGTGCTGCGGCTGCGTGAGCTGCAGGACGAGACCGGCGGTTTCCAGGTCTTCATCCCGCTGCGCTACCAGCACGACTTCCACGACTCCAAGGACGGGGTCGTGCGCAACAAGCTGATGGCGCGCACCGAGATGGCCACCGGCGCCGAGGCGCTGAAGACCTTCGCCGTGTCCCGGCTGCTCTTCGACAACGTGCCGCACGTCAAGGTCTTCTGGGTGATGCACGGCGTCACCACCGCGCAGCTGGCGCTCAGCCACGGCGCGGACGACATGGACGGCTCGGTGGTCGAGTACAAGATCACCCACGACGCGGACAACTTCGGCACCCCGAACAAGCTCGGCCGCGACGACCTGCTCGGCCTGATCCGGGACGCCGGCTTCCGCCCGGTGGAGCGCAACACCCGCTACGAGATCATCCGCGAGTACGACGGCCCGGACCTGACGCGCCGCGAGACCCCGCAGGCGATGCGCCTCTGACCGTTCCCCGAACGGTCCGCGCCGCCTCCCGTGCCGCCCGTCGGCCCGGGAGGCGGCGTTCTTCACCGGGTCCGCACAGGGCCCCGGGTTTCCCAACCGGCCCCGGGTTTGGCAGGATCAGCGCCATGTCCGGTTCCCATCGCGCCACCACGTACCCGCCGTACGAGTCGATGCACGAGCCGGTGTACGAGGGGCCGCAGCAGTCCTACGGGGTCTACGAGCAGCCGTCGCACCAGGGCTGGGACGCCTCCGCGCCGGCCGGCACCCACCCGAACCAGCCGTTCCACGACGGCTACCCGCAGCAGGAGCACGCCGACCCCCGGGGCCACGGCCACCAGGGTCACCAGGACCACTACGCGCCCCAGGACCAGCAGGGTCACCAGGACCTCTACGCGCCGCAGGGCTACCAGGACGGCTACGTGCCGCAGGCCCGGCAGGGCCACCAGGACCTCTACGTGCCGCAGGCCCGGCCCGGCGCCGAGGGCTACGACGCCTACGACCGGCCGTTCCAGCCGCACCCCGCCGAGCCCGCGCCGCCGCTCGCCGCCGCGCAGGCCCGCCCCCCGGTCCAGGCGCCCGCGGCCGACCCGGTCGCGGCGCCCGCGGTCGGGCCCCGCACGGCCGCCCGCGGTCACCGGCGCAAGCCCAAGAAGAAGCGTGGCGGCAAGGCCGTGACCGCCGGCACCGCGCTGCTGCTCGCGGCCGCCGCCGGCTGGTACACCGTCGGCCAGGACGCCGGCAACCCGGGCGCGACCAGCGCCGGCGGCCCCGGTCCGGAGGGCGTCTCCGCCCCGGACCAGCCCTCCCCGGCCGCGGCCGCGCCGGCCGCCCAGGCCGCGAACGACCGGCACACCGAGGCTCCCGCCGCCGACCGCAGCGAGGCCCGCCCCGACGGCTCGGTGGCCGCCATACCGGGCCTGGGCGCCGCCTTCACCGCGCAGATACCGGCCGGGACCACCCAGGTCGTGCTCGCCTCCGGTCAGGACAAGGACGCCAACAGGACCGCCGTCACGCTGTGGACCCGCACCGCCGAGGGCCGCTGGCTGGCCGGCGAGACCTGGCAGGGCCACAACGCCAACAAGGGCTGGACCACCGACCACAACGAGGGCGACCTGCGCAGCCCGATCGGCGTCTTCTCGCTCACCGACGCGGGCGGCCGCAAGGCCGACCCCGGCAGCCGGCTCCCGTACGACAAGGACGCCGACTTCGTGGTCTCCGGGAGGGGGTTCGCGGGCGAGCAGCTGGCCGGTTCCTTCGACTACGTGGTCGCGATCAACTACAACCGGGTGCCGGGCAACTCGCCGCTCGACCCGCGCCGTCCCAGCGGCTCCACCAAGGGCGGCGGCATCTGGATCCACGTCGACCACGGCGGTCCGACGCACGGCTGCATCTCCGTGCCCGAGGACAAGATGGCCCAGCTGATCCGCACCCTCGATCCGGCCGCCCACCCCGTCATCGTGATGGGCGACGCAGCCTCACTGGCCGCCTGAGCGTCGTCCACTCCCCAGGCGCCGCAACGGCCGTTGTGGGCCTCCTACAGCTTCCGGGGGCGGATCCTGTAGCCGGTCGCGCCCCGCTGACCAGCGGGTAACCCGGTTGAGTGGCTGTATGAGCGGTTCGCGCATTGTGGCACTCGGTCACTACCAGCCCCCCAAGGTCCTCACCAACGACGACCTGGCGGTGCTGGTCGACACCGACGACGAGTGGATCCGCAGCCGGGTCGGGATCCGGACCCGCCACATCGCGGAGGGCGAGACCCTGGTCGACCTGGCCACCGAGGCGGCCCAGAAGGCGCTGGCCAACAGCGGTCGCTCGGCCGCCGAGATCGACCTGGTCGTGGTCGCCACGTGCACCGCGGTCGAGCGCAGCCCCAACACGGCCGCCGCCGTCGCCGCCCGCCTGGGCGTGCGCGCGCCGGCCGCCTACGACATCAACACGGTCTGTTCGGGCTTCTCGTACGCGCTGGCCACCGCCGACCACGCGATCCGGGCCGGCGCGGCGAGCCGCGCGCTGGTGATCGGCGCCGAGCGGATGTCGGACACCATCGACTGGACCGACCGGACCACCTGTGTGATCTTCGGGGACGGTGCCGGCGCGGCCGTGGTGGAGGCCCAGGCGGAGGGCGCCGAACCGGGCATCGGCCCGGTGGTCTGGGGCTCGGAGCCGGAGAAGAACGACGCCGTGGTGATCACCGGCTGGGATCCGGTGATCAGCCAGCAGGGCCAGTCGGTGTTCCGCTGGGCCACCACCCAGATCGCCCCGCTGGCCCGGCGGACCTGCGAGAAGGCGGGCATCGACCCGTCCGAGCTCAAGGGCTTCGTGCCGCACCAGGCGAACCTGCGGATCATCGACGCGATCGCGGCCAAGCTGGGCGCTCCCGACGCGGTGGTCGCCCGGGACGTCGTGGTGTCCGGCAACACCTCGGCCGCCTCCATCCCGCTGGCCTTCTCCAAGATGGTCGAACGCGGCGAGCTGTCGCCCGGCGACCCGGTGCTGCTGTTCGGCTTCGGCGGCGGCCTGGCGTACGCCGGCCAGGTCGTCCGCTGCCCCTAGCCGCCCCGGGCGGCTCCTGACCGCCCCCACGGCCCCCGGGCGCCCCTGTGGCGTCCGGACCGGCCCCTCCCGACCCCGCGGCCCCCGGAGGGCCCGGAACACCCCCTCACGCGCACATGCCGGTGGGCGGGCACCCTGCACGGGTGCCCGCCCACCGGCATGTCTGGCGCGCTGCGGCACGTCGGCGGACCTCCCCCGAGGACACGGCCGCCGTCCGTCGTTCCCCGGACAGGAGGCCGGGGCTGCGCGCGGAGCGGATGGGTGGGTAGGCGGGAACGGTCTACTTGGGCGGCTTCTTGCCGGTGACACCCAGGTACACCAGGGGAGCGAGGTTGGGCTTCAGGTCCTTGACCTTGACGCCCCACGAGGTGAACGCCTTCTGGTGCTCGGCCGCCGAGGCGAGCAGTGAGACCAGGGAGCCGGCGACGGCGGCCGGGTCGAGCGACTTGTCGGCCTGGCCCTTCGCCTGGAGTTCCTTGACGGCCTCGGTGAGCGGCTTGGCGACCGCGTTGAGGACTGTCATGCGGATCTTGAAGAACCGCTTGTCCCCTTCGGCGGCACCGAGCGTGACCACACGGAGAATGGCGTCGTTCTTGCGCCAGAAGGCGAGGAATCCGTCGACCAGTTCTTCCGAAGTGGCCGTGCCGGACTTCCCTGCCCAGGACTTTCCGGCCACCAGCTCTTTGAGGGTGTCGGAGTCCTTGGCCATTTCCTCGGCGATTTCGAGGACAGCGCCCTCGACATCCGGGAAGTACTGGTAGAAGGTCGCGGGGGAGGTACCCGCCATACGGGCGACGTCGATGACCTTGACGTCCCGATAGGGCGACGTGCTGAGCATCTCGCGGAGGCAGTCGAGCAGCTTCTGCCGCGTCTCCTGTCCGCGTCGCCCGGCGACGCGACCGTCGACGGTGCGAACTTGTCCTGTCATGCCGTCAGCTTACCGTGGCACGATCTTGGCGCGATTCGGTGATGCGACTATTACTCCGCACGGGGGTTGCTATAGGGGCGTGAACGACTTCGGACGGATATTCATCCGTGCTCCGGAGGCTCCGTTTGAAGCCCCCCCGTGTGCTTATGACCCCACAGCGTGACGACCCCTCCGCTGAGGGGTGGTCGGGTGACAGAGCGTGACGACTTCGGGGTGGATCCGGTCCGGGTCGAAAAAGAGTTGCGGGCATCTCGTGAGCAAGCCGCAGGCGGAGCGGACGTCAGAATCCGGCCGTTGTGGCGGCACTGACCGGACGGTGACCCCGAGGAGGCTCTGGGCGGGGGAGGTTGGAGTTGACCGGGGCGGCATTGGAGAATCGGGTCCGGCACCCCGCGGCGGGTGCGGAAAACGGGGAGGTGGCAGCGGAGTGGACCAGCTGACGGCGCACGATCCGAGGCGGATCGGGCCCTTCGAGGTGCTGGGGCGGCTCGGCGCGGGCGGGATGGGCCTGGTCTACCTGGCGCGCTCCGCGTCCGGCCGGCGAGTGGCCATCAAGACCGTCCGGGGGGAGCTGGCCGAGGACGAGCTGTTCCGGGTCCGTTTCGCCCGGGAGATCGCGGCCGCCAAGACGGTCGGCGGGTTCTACACCGCCGCCGTGGTCGACGCCGACGCCGACGCCCGGGTGCCCTGGCTGGCCACGGCGTACGTCCCGGCGCCGTCCCTGGAGGACCTGGTCACCGAGTGCGGGCCGCTGCCGGCGGGGGCGGTGCGCTGGCTGGTCGCCGGTATCGCCGAGGCGCTGCAGTCCATCCACGCGGCCGGGCTGGTCCACCGCGACCTCAAGCCCTCCAACGTGCTGGTGGTCGAGGACGGTCCGCGGGTGATCGACTTCGGTATCGCCGCCGGTGTCTCCAGCACCCGGCTCACCATGACCAACGTCGCGGTCGGCACCCCGGCGTACATGTCGCCCGAGCAGGCCCGGGACAGTCGCGGCGTGACCGGCGCCAGCGACGTCTTCTCGCTCGGTTCGCTGCTGGTCTTCTGCGCCACCGGCCACCCGCCGTACCGGGGCGCCAACCCGGTCGAGACGGTGTTCCAGCTGCTGCGCGACCAGCCCGACCTCTCCGGCCTGCCGGCCGAGCTGGTGGACCTGGTGCGCGCCTGCATGCGGCCCTCCCCCGAGCACCGGCCCTCCCCGGCGCAGATCCAGGCCGAGCTGGCCCCGCACCTGTTCTCCCGGGACGACGCCTCGGGCGAGGCGGGGGACTGGCTGCCCGCCAACGCGCTGGAGCTGATCGAGCGCAAGCGCGGCCGCCGCCAGGTCCCGGCGCCCCTGCCGGCGCCGGCCCCGGCCCCGCCGGTGCCCGGTCCGAGCGTGCCGCCGCAGCCGGCCCCGCCGCAGCACGTGCCGCACCAGCAGCAGCAACCGCAGCCGCTCCCGCCACCGCGCCCCGGCCACGAGGACCCGCGCACCCGGCACCCCGCCGAGCGGTACGCGGCGCCCGCGCCCGGCCCGGTGCACGCCCTGCCGGCGCCGCCCGGACCGGACACCGAGGCGGCCACCGAGAAGATCTCCGCCCCCCGGCGCCACCGCGCCCCGGTCACCGGGGAGAGCGCCGCCGAGGTGCGGCTGCCCGGTGCCTCGGTGCGGATAGGCCCGGGGCCGCGCGCCGAGCAGGCCGGGCCGGGCGCCGCGCCCGCCGAGACGGACTGGGTCCGCCGGGCCACCCCGCCGCCGCTCCAGGCCGCCCGCTGGCGCCCCTGGCGGTTCCGGATGTCCAACGACGTCTGGGGCACCCCGGTGGTCGCGGACGGCACGCTCTTCGTCTCCAGCTTCGAGGTGCACGCCCTCGACGTGGCCTCCGGGCAGCGCCGCTACAAGACCAGGGACGTCGCCTGGGCGCTCGCGGTGGACGCCGGCCGGGTGCACGCCGCCGACGGCCCGCACCTGTACACGGTGGACGTCGCGGACGGCACCGAGCGCTGGCGCAACTCGCTGGACGGCTGGGTCTACTCGCTGGACGCCGCCGACGGCGTGCTCTGCTGCGGCGTCCGGGGCGGCGGGGTCCAGCTGCGCTCGGCCGCCGGCGGCGCCGAGCTCTGGCGGGCCGACGACGCCCAGCAGGACTACGAGAACCCGCAGTCCGGCCCGGCCCTGGTGGGCGGCGCCGCGTACTACTACGGCGGCGGGCGGCTGCGCTGCGTCGACCCGCGCGGCGCGGGCCTGCGCTGGTCCTTCCCGGTCGGCGAGGACGTGCCCTCCCGCCCGGCCGAGCGGGCCGGCGTGCTGTACGTGACGGCCGGTACCCGGGTGTACGCGCTGGACGCGGCCAGCGGTGCCGAGCGCTGGCGGTTCGAGGCCCCGGTGGTGCTCTTCACCCCGCCCGCGCTGGACGCGGACGCGGTGTACGTCGCCGACTACCTCGGCACGGTCTACGCGCTGGACGCGGTGACCGGCCGGGACCGCTGGCGCGGCGCCACCGGCAACCGGCAGGGTGCCGAGCCGGTGGTCGTCGGGGACGGCATGGTGCTGGTCGGCAGCGGCGACGTGCTGTACGCGTTCGAGGCGGCCACCGGCCGGGAGCGCTGGCGGTACACGGCGCGGGGCGAGATCGTCGGCTCCCCGGCGGTCGCCGACGGCCTGGTCCACCTGGGCAGCCGGGACCACTCGCTGCACACCCTGGACCTGGCGAGCGGACAGCTGCGGTGGGAGCTCGGGACCAAGGGCGAGCTGACCGGCTCGCCGGTGGCGGTCGGCGGGCGGGTCTTCGTCGGCAGCAAGGACCGCTGCGTCTACGCGCTGGACGCCTTCTACGGCACGGCGGTGCCCTCGCACTGACGGTCCGGCGGCCCGCGGGCGGTGCTACCGCCAGCGGGTCGCGGGGCGGCGGGCCCGCGGGTGCCGGGCGCACCAGCCCTCCCAGGCCGAGGCGACCATCTCCTCGACCCCGTACCGGGCGCTCCAGCCCAGCTCGCGGTGGATCAGCTCGGCGGAGGCGACCACCCGGGCCGGGTCGCCCGGGCGGCGCGGGGTGACCTCGGCGGTGGTGTCGTAGCCGGTGACCCGGCCGATCACGGCCAGCATCTCCTGGACGCTGACGCCCTCGCCGCGGCCGATGTTGAGGACCATCGAGGTCTCGCCGGGCGGGTCGGCGGCCAGCCGCCGGGCGGCCGCCACGTGCGCCGAGGCGATGTCGGAGACGTGGATGAAGTCGCGGACGCAGGTGCCGTCCGGGGTGGGGTAGTCGGCACCGAAGACCAGCGGGGCGCGGCCGGCGGTGAGCCGCTCGAAGACCATCGGGATCAGGTTGAAGGCGCCCTCGTCGGAGAGCTCGGGCGAGGCGGCGCCGGCCACGTTGAAGTAGCGCAGCGCGACGGTGGAGATGCCGTGGGCCCGGCCGGCCGAGGCGACCAGCCACTCGCCGGCCAGCTTGGTCTCGCCGTAGGGGTTCATCGGGGCGCAGGGGGTCGCCTCGGTGACCAGCTCGACGTCGGGCATGCCGTAGACGGCGGCGGAGGAGGAGAAGAGGAAGCGCTTCACCCCGGCCTCGGCGACGGCCTCCAGCACGGTCTGCAGGCCGGTGAGGTTCTCGCGGTAGTAGTAGAGGGGCCGCTCGACCGACTCCCCGACCCTCTTCCGCGCGGCGAAGTGCAGGACGCCCCGGACGGCGTGGGTCCGCAGGGCTTCGTCCAGGGCGGCGCGGTCCAGGGTGGAGCCCTCGACCAGGGTGACTCCGTGCGGCAGCCGGGCGCGGTCGCCGGTGCTCAGGTCGTCCAGCACCGCCACCTGCTCGCCGGCCTCGACCAGCTGGTGCGCCACGTGCCTGCCGATGTATCCGGCACCACCGGTGAGCAACCAAGTCATGGGCTGAATCCTAAGGGCCTGTCGGCAGCCCGTCCCCGGTGGCGGGCGCGTCGGGGCGATGATTCGGGCATATCGGTGAAATGCTGACAAACATCTCTGTGCTCTAGGTGGGCCCGTGCGGATCCCGGCGGGCCCGGACGGATGTCGGTGGGCCCGCACGGATCGCGGTGGCCCGCGCGGATCGCGATGGCCCCCGTACGGCCGATGGAATCGGAGGCAGCCCAGGTGAACCGCAAGAAGGAACCCACTCGCCCGCTCCCGGCCGGGCCGCGCCCCACCGGGCCCCGGGTGTTCGGCGGGCGGCTGCTCGCGCCCGGGGCGGTCGCCGCGCTGACCGCGCTGGCGGTGGCGGGGTGCAGCAGCGGGTCGTCGTCCTCCTCGTCCACCGCCACCACCACCGGCGCCTCCTCGTCCTCGTCCGCCCGGCCGGCCAGCGGCAACCAGCTCCAGGACGCCTACCAGAAGGTCATCGCCGACGTGCTGCCCTCGGTGGTGCAGATCACCACCGCGACCGGCCTCGGCTCCGGGATCGTCTACGACAACAAGGGTGACATCGTCACCAACGCCCACGTGGTCGGCAGCGCCACCACCTTCAGCGTCACCCTGGCCAACAGCACCAAGGCCCTGGACGCCACGCTGGTCGCCGGCTACCCGGAGTCCGACCTCGCGGTGATCAGGCTGACCAGCCCGCCGAGCGGCCTCAAGCCGGCCGTCTTCGGGGACTCCGCCAAGGTCGAGCTGGGTCAGATCACCCTGGCGATGGGCAGCCCGCTGGGCCTGTCCAGCAGCGTCACCCAGGGCATCGTCTCGGCCACCGGCCGGACCGTCTCCGAGCCCCAGGGCGGCGGCTCGCCGGGCGCCACCATCGGCAACATGGTGCAGACCTCGGCGGCGATCAATCCGGGCAACAGCGGTGGCGCGCTGGTCAACCTGAACAGCCAGGTGATCGGCATCAACACGCTCGCCGCCACCGAGCCCGAGGCCAACGGCGCCGCCGCGCCCGGGATCGGGTTCGCCATCCCGGCGTCCACCGTCACGGGCATCGCCGACCAGCTGATCAAGGACGGCAAGGTCACCAACTCCGGCCGGGCCGCACTCGGGATCACCGCCCGGACGTACTTCGACCAGGACTTCCACCCGGCCGGGGCGGTCGTGGTCGCCGTCAGCGCGGGCGGTCCGGCCGACGCGGCGGGGATCCAGCCCGGCGACGTGATCACCAAGATCGGCGACGCCACCGTCGACTCGCTGAACTCGCTGACCAGTGCGCTCGCCTCGCTCACCCCGGGTGCCAAGACGACCGTCACCTACACCCGGGACGGCCAGAGCAAGACCGCCGAGGTCACCCTCGGGACCCTGGAAACCCCCTAACCTGCCGGATCCCCGGTCCTCCCGGACCCCCGGATCCCCGGCGGCGGCAGCCCGCACACCGCGCAAGGGTTCGCGGGCGGTCGGCGTACGGGAGCGGGCCGGGACTTCGTCGACCGCCTCGACGAAGTCCCGGCCCGCTGGTGCGTCGGGGGTGGTGGGGAAGGAGGGACCGGGGGCCGGGGTCAGCGACGGGCGGCGCGGGTGCGCCAGGGGAGCTCGACGGTCACCGTGGTCGGCCCGCCGTACGGGCTCTCCACCAGGAACACCCCGTCCACGGCCCGGATCCGCTCGGCCAGTCCGGCCAGACCGCTGCCCGGGTAGGGGGCCGCGCCGCCCTTGCCGTCGTCCCGGACCAGCAGCATCAGCTGGTCGGCGGCCCGCCAGACGTCCACCGTGGCGGAGCGGGCGCCGGCGTGCTTCGAGACGTTGGTCAGCAGCTCGCTGACGGTGAAGTAGGCGATGCCCTCGACCGCCGAGTCCGGGCGCTGCACCGTGCCGTCCGCGGCCGTCAGCTCGACGTGCACCTTGACCCCGTCCGGCACCGTGCAGCGGGCGGCCACCGCGGAGAGCGCGGCGTCCAGTCCGCGGTCGGTGAGCACCGCCGGGTGGATGCCCCGGGCCAGGTCGCGCAGCTCCTGCAGGGCCAGCTTCACCTCGCCGTGCGCGGCGCCGACCATCTTCGCCGCGGCCGCCACGTCCTCGGGCGTCTCGGTGTCGATCAGCTTCTCCTTGGCCATGCCGAGGTCCATCGCCAGTGCCACCAGCCGGGCCTGGGCGCCGTCGTGCAGGTCGCGCTCGATCCGGCGCAGGTCGGCGGCGGCGGTGTCGACCACGGTGCCGCGGTCGTCCTCCAGTTCGCGCACCCGCTCGGAGAGCGCGCCCGGGTAGAGCAGGGTCTCCACCAGCATCCGGTCGATCGCCGCCTGGAAGCGGACCACCCAGGGCAGCACCGGCCAGCCGACGATCACGCAGATCAGCGTCACCGCGAAGCTCAGCAGGCCCCAGGGCAGCAGCAGCACGTTGTAGAGGGCCGAGCGCCAGCTCAGCGGGTCGGTGAGGTAGGAGATCGCGTAGCCGGTGATGCCCGGTCGCGCCCGGCGCACCGGCTCCGGCTCGTGCACCTCGGAGCCGAGCACCGAGCGGGCCCGGCGGCGGGCGAACCAGCCCAGGCCCCGGCAGCCGGCCAGCCCGGCGGCCAGCAGCGGCAGACCGATCACGGTGATGGAGAGCGCCAGCCCGACCGAGAGCAGGACGACGGTGAAGACGAACCCCGCGATGCCGAGCGGCAGGTTGAGCAGCAGCTGCCCGGCCTGCCGCCACATCCGCGCGCCGTACAGCGGGGCGCGTTCGGTGCGCGCGTCCTGCTCCTTGATGGCATCCGCGGCGCGGCGGTGCAGAGGCTTCATGTGGATCTACCGTCCCTCGGGGTCGAGCTGGTGGTCCAAGCTTCCCTGGTGGGGGCGGCGCGCGGCCATGGGGGTGATCCGTCTTCCCGGGCGGGGGTTATCCCCACCCCCGGGGCGGCGGGTGGGTGCCGGGGTGTCCGCGGGCCGACCGCGGGCCGTCCGCCGCTTGTCCACCGGCCGTCTTGCGGATCGGGCGGGATGTGGTGCTCCACGGCCGTGCACTTAGACTCACGCATTGGCGATGGTTATGACCGTGTAGAGAAACGTCGTAGAACTGCCTTGAGGGCGGTTTTCACAGGCGATGTGGAGGCGAGGGGCATGGAGGGGCAGCCGACAGCTGCCGTCGCGGCCGACCCGGCGGTCGGCAGCGGCTACTTCGACGCGTACGCCGCGATGGGCCTGCTCGCCGTCGTCGGCGTGCTCTTCGTCGCCGTGGCGTTCACCGCCAACCGGCTCCTGCGGCCGGTGGTGTACTCGCCGGAGAAACTCCTCGCCTACGAGTGCGGCGTGGACCCGGTGGGGGAGGACTGGGCGCACACCCAGGTCCGCTACTACGTCTACGCCTTCCTGTACGTGATCTTCGCGGTCGACGCGATCTACCTGTTCCCGTGGGCGACCGTCTTCGCCTCCGCCGGGTACGGCGCCGGGACGCTGATCGAGATGTTCGTCTTCATCGGCTTCCTCGCGGTCGGGCTGCTCTACGCCTGGAAGAAGGGCGTTCTGGAATGGACGTGACCCCCCACCACTCGCACGGGCACGGCGCCGCGGGCCCGGTCCCGCTCGGCCTGCCGGACCCGTCGCGCCCCGGCGGCGCCGTCGAGCGGAGCAGCCTCGGCCCGCTGGCCCGGCTCGCGCCGGACCCGGTCAAGGTCGTCCTGAACTGGGGCCGCCGCTACAGCCTCTGGTGCTTCAACTTCGGCCTGGCCTGCTGCGCGATCGAGTTCATCGCCGCGTCCATGGCCAAGCACGACTTCATCCGGATGGGTGTCATTCCGTTCGCGCCGGGGCCCCGTCAGGCCGATCTGATGATCGTCTCGGGAACGGTGACCGACAAGATGGCGCCCGCCGTGAAGCGCCTCTACGAGCAGATGCCCGAGCCGAAGTACGTCATCTCCTTCGGCGCCTGCTCCAACTCCGGCGGCCCCTACTGGGACTCCTACTCCGTCACCAAGGGCGTCGACCAGATCATCCCGGTCGACGTCTACGTGCCCGGCTGCCCGCCCCGGCCGGAGGCACTGCTCCAGGGGATCCTCAAGCTCCAGGAGAAGATCGCCGCCGAGTCGCTGCCCGGCCGGTACGCGGCGCCCGCGAGCGCGCTGCGCCGCCCGCTGGTCGCCGGGCCCGGTCCTGCCGAAGGAGGCGTCTCGTGAGCACCGCCGAGCAGTACGCGGCGTCGGTCGGCGAGTGGGCCACCGGCGCCGAGGCGTACGGGCTGGTCACCGTCGACGTGCCCGCCGAACACTGGATCGAGGCGCTCACCGCGGCCCGGGACGTGCTGGGCCTGCGGTTCTTCGACTGGCTGAGCGCCGTCGACGAGCTGGCCGAGGGCTTCTCGGTGCTCGCCCACCTGGCCGCCGCGGACGCGCCCGGGGTGCGCCACCTCGCGCTGCGCACCAAGGTGGCGCGCGACGGGGCCGCGCTGCCGACCGCCGTCGAGGTGTACGCGGGCGCGGCCTGGCACGAGCGCGAGACGCACGAGATGTTCGGCATCGACTTCCCCGGACACCCCTACCTGGCCACCCTGCTGCTGCCGGACGGCTTCGAGGGGTACCCGCTGCGCAAGGAGTTCGTGCTCGCGGCCCGGGTCGCCAAGGCCTGGCCGGGCGCCAAGGAGCCCGGCGAGTCCGACCACGGCGACGGGCCGGCGCGGCGCAAGATGCAGCCGCCCGGCGTCCCGGACCCGAACGAGTGGGGCCCGCTCAAGGGCACCCTGCCGCCGGTGGCCGAGCGGCCCGCGCGTGGTGCGCGGGCGGCCGGCGCGGCCGCCCGGACACCTCGTGCGGGTGCGGGTGCGGCGGCCGAGGGCGGGCCCGCCGTCCGGGCGGACCGGCCCCGACGGACCAGGTCGGTCGACGCGGGCTCGGTGAGCCAGGCCGAGGAGACCCCAGCCGTTGCCGAGGAGACCGCCGCCGCCGAGGGCGCGGCTGCCGCCGAGGCGGTGCGTCCGCCGGTGCGGACGGACCGGCCCCGGCGGACCAGGTCGGTCACGGACGGCTCGGCGAGCCAGCCCCCCGCCGGGGCTCCGGCGAGCGGCCCGGCCACCGAGGACTCCGCCGAGGACTCCACCGAACCGAAGCCCGAGCGTGCGGCGCCGGCCCGGACGCAGTCCGCGGACGCGCCCTGGCACGCGCCGGTGCCCGCGCACGGGCCCGCGACGGGTGCGGGCGACGCGTCCGAGGGCGCCGCTGCGCCCGGGACCGGTGCTGCGCCCGAGGCCGCTGCGCCCGGGGCCGGTACGTCCGAGGAGGCGGCCGCCTCCGGTGGGGCGGCCGAGCGCGAGGACGGCAAGCACGAGAAGGACGGGACGAAGGAGACGTCGGCCGGCCCGGCCGACCAGGACGGAGACAGCACGTGAACCTGCTCGACACGCTGCTGCGCTGCGTCGCCGCGCTCGTCGCCTTCCTCACCTTCCCCCTGATCATCGGCCAGACCGAGCACAAGGTGATGGCGCACATGCAGGGCCGGCTCGGCCCGATGTACGCCGGCGGCTTCCACGGCTGGGCGCAGCTCGTCGCCGACGGCGTGAAGTTCGCGCAGAAGGAGGACATCGTCCCGGCCGGGGCGGACCGGAGGATCTTCCAGCTGGCGCCCGCCGTCTCGCTGCTGCCCTACCTGTTCGTACTGCTCGCCATCCCGGTCGGGCCGGACGGCTTCGTCGGCCAGGCGGTCGACGCCGGACTCTTCTTCGTGCTGGCCGTGATGGGCGTCGGCGTGATCGGCAAGCTGATGGCCGGCTGGGCCTCGGCGAACAAGTTCTCGCTGCTCGGCGGTCTGCGCACGGCCGCCCAGCTGATGTCCTACGAGCTGCCGATGGTGCTCGCCGCCGCCTCCGTGGCGATGGCGGCCGGCACGCTCTCGCTGCCGGGGATCCTGGACGCCTGGCAGTGGTACTGGATCCCGTGGCAGATCATCGGCGCCTTCGTCTTCTTCACCGCGGGCCTGGCCGAGCTGCAGCGCCCGCCGTTCGACATGCCGGTGGCCGACTCGGAGATCATCTTCGGCGCGTACACCGAGTACACCGGGCTGCGCTTCGCGCTCTTCCTGCTCTCCGAGTACGCCGGGATCCTGGTGGTCTCCGGGCTGACCGCGGTGCTCTTCCTGGGCGGCTGGCACGGCCCGCTGCCGGACGAGCTCGGCTGGCTCTGGACGATCCTGAAGACCTTCGCGCTGGCCTTCGTGGTGATCTGGATTCGGGTCACCTACCCGCGGCTGCGGGAGGACCAGCTGATGCGCTTCGCGTGGATCGTGCTGATCCCGCTCGCCCTCGTCCAGCTCGCCCTCACCGGCATCATCAAGGTGGCGATCTCATGAGCTTTCCGGGCTCCGGTCTGGCCAAGGGCCTGGCCGTCACCCTGCGGACGATGACGAAGAAGAGCATCACCGCGCAGTACCCCGAGGTGCAGCCCGCGCTGCCGCCGCGCTCGCGCGGGGTGATCGCGCTGCTGGAGGAGAACTGCACGGTCTGCATGCTCTGCGCCCGCGAGTGCCCGGACTGGTGCATCTACATCGACTCCCACAAGGAGACGCTGCCGGCCGCCGATCCGAACGCCCGTGCCCGCACCCGCAACGTGCTGGACCGGTTCGCCATCGACTTCTCGCTCTGCATGTACTGCGGGATCTGCATCGAGGTCTGCCCCTTCGACGCGCTGTTCTGGTCGCCGGAGTTCGAGTACGCGGAGACCGACATCCTGGAGCTGACCCACGAGCGGGACAAGCTCCGCGAGTGGATGTGGACGGTGCCGGCGCCGCCGGCGCTGGACCCGGCGGCCGAGGAGCCGAAGGAGATCGCCACCGCGCGCAAGGCGGCGGACAAGCTGGCCGCCGCCGCGGCGGCGCAGGAGGAGGGTGACCCGCAATGAGTGCCGCCCTGCTGACCGCGGCCGGGTCGTTGGACCCGGCCGCCCGCTCGTTCCTCTCCCCGACCGGGGTCGAGATCGTCTTCCTGTTGGTCGGTGTCGCCGTGGTGGGGTCGGCCGTGGTGGCCGTCACCACCAAGCAGCTGGTGCACGCCGCGCTCTGGCTGGTGGTCGCGCTCGGCGGGCTGGCGGTGGAGTTCCTGCTGCTCACCGCCGAGTTCATCGCCTGGGTGCAGGTGCTGATCTACCTCGGCTCGGTGGTCGTGCTGGTGCTGTTCGGACTGATGCTCACCCGGGCGCCGATCGGGCGCTCGCCGGACGCCGACTCGGGCAACCGCTGGGTCGCCCTGGTGGTGGCGCTGGCCTCCGCCGGGACGCTGGTGACGCTGGTCGTGGACGCCTTCCGGACCTCCTGGATCGACCTCGGCGCGGGCGGCGGCTCGGCGCAGGCGACGGGAACCAGCCTGTTCCGGACGTGGGTGCTGCCCTTCGAGGCGCTCTCGGTGCTGCTGCTGGCCGCCCTGGTCGGCGCGATCGTGCTGTCGCGCGGGGCCGGGCGGCGGGTGCCGCCGCCCCGGGCCGGCAGGCTGCGTGCGGGTCGGCCGGTGGGCTCCAACGGGACGGTCGCCGCCACCGCCCCGAAGGCCCCGGCCGCCGCTCCCGTCGCTCCCGCTTCGACGACCTCGGCGGATCCGACGACCTCGGCGGAGGAGAGCTGATGCATCTCGCCTACCCCGTCGTGCTCGCCGCGCTGCTGTTCAGCGTCGGCGTGTACGGCGTGCTCGCCCGGCGCAACGTCGTCCTGGTGCTGATGTCCGTCGAGCTGATGCTCAACGCCGTCAACCTCAACCTCGTCGCCTTCGACGCCTGGCTGCGGGACTCCCTGCACGCCGGCCAGGCGCTCACCCTGTTCACCATCACCATCGCCGCCGCCGAGATCGGTCTCGGGCTCGCCATCGTCCTGCTGCTGTTCCGGGCCCGGGGCACCGCGGACGTCGACCGGGCCACCGCGCTCGGTGATCCCGCCGAGTCCGCCGCCGAGGAGGCGCCGGTCGGCGCCGAGGCGCTGAAGGGCCAGGCCGCCGCATGAACCTCGCCCTGCCCGCACTCGTCCCCACCCTGCCCGCGCTCGGGGCGGCCGCCACCCTGGCGGTCGGCAAGCGCGCCCCCGGCCTGGCCCGGCCGCTGGCGATCGTGCCGGTCGCCGTCTCGGCCGTGCTCGCCCTGGTCGTCGCCCTCCAGCTGGGCACCGGGCAGGTGCTGGAGAGTGCCACCCGGCTCACCCCGACCGGCGGGCCGGAGATCACGCTCGGCTTCTACCTGGACGGCTACAGCTCGCTGATCTCCGTGCTGGTCGGCCTGGTCGCCACCTGCGTGCAGGTCTACTCGACCGCCTACCTCAAGGACGACCCGCGCTACCCCTCGTACGCGGCGCTGGTCTCGCTGTTCACGGCGGCGATGTTCCTGGTCGTCTACTCGGGCGACCTGATCGTCCTGCTGGTCGGCTGGGAGGTCATGGGCATCTGCTCGTACTTCCTGATCGGCCACCACTGGGAGAGCGCCGACGCCCGTTCGGCCTCGCTGAAGGCCTTCCTGGTCACCAAGCTCGGCGACGTGCCGTTCCTGTTCGGCATCTTCCTGCTCGGCGCCGACGCCGGCAGCTTCCGGGTGTCGGACGTCCTGGCCGCCGCCGGCGAGGGGCGGCTCGGCCACCCGACGCTGATCGCGCTGCTGCTGCTCGCCGGCGTGGCCGGCAAGAGCGCGCAGTTCCCGCTGCACACCTGGCTCCCGGACGCGATGGCGGGCCCGACGCCGGTCTCCGCGCTGATCCACGCCGCCACCATGGTCGCGGCCGGCATCTACCTGGTCGCCCGGCTGCTGCCGGTCTTCCTGCTCTCCGGTGCGGCGCTGGTGGTGCTCGCGGTGATGGCCGCCGTGACGATGGTCGGCTCGGCGCTCTGCGCGCTCGCCCAGGACGACCTGAAGCGGGTGCTCGCCTACTCGACCGTCGGGCAGCTCGGCTACATGGCCGGCGCGCTCGCCAGCGGCGACCGTGAGGCCTCCGTCTTCCACCTGGTCAGCCACGGCGCGTTCAAGGCGCTGCTGTTCCTCGCGGCCGGTGTGGTGATCCACGCCGCGCACACCAACTCGATCTCCGTGATGTCGCGGACGCCGGGGCTGCGCAAGCGGGTGCCGGACGCCTACTGGACGATGGGCATCGCGCTCGTCGCCCTGATCGGGCTGCCGCCGTTCTCCGGCTTCTTCAGCAAGGAGGCGGTGCTGACCGCCGCCGAGCACGCCGCCAACGGCGACGCGCTGACCAACGGCGTCGGCCCGGCCTCGGCGGTGCCGCAGGCGGCCGGCTGGATCGTCCTGATCTCGGCCGCGCTCACCGCCCTGCTCACCGCGGCGTACGCGGCGCGGCTGTTCCTGGTGGCCTTCCACAGCCCGGCCGCCTCCGGTGCCGCCGCGGCCGCCGGTGCGCCCGTCGCGCTGCCGGACCACGAGGCCGGCGCGCCGTACTCGCCCGAGCCGGACGAGGCCGACCCGGCCACCGCCGAGCCGCCGGCGATGCGCTGGCCGCTCTGGGTGCTGGCGATCCCGACCATGGCCTTCGGCGTGACCAGCCTGCGTTCGGACTGGCTGCCCGCACTGCTGGACGGCGGCTCGCTGCGGCCCTCGGCCGTCACCGCCGTGACCGGCACCGGCCTCGCCGTGGTCGGCGCGCTGCTGGCGTACGGGGCCTGGCGCTCCGCCACCGCGCGGCTCGGCGCCGGCGCCCCGGCCCCGGCCCCGGCGGGCCGGGTGCCCGAGCAGGCCGGCGCCCCGGCCGCCGAGGTGATCGTCGCCGACCCCGGGCGCACCCTGCTCGGCCCGCTGTTCGGCCCGGCCCGGCACGGCTTCGGCGTCGACCGGCTCTACAGCGCGCTGTTCGTCCGGCCGGTGGTCGCCGCCGCGCGACTGGTCCGCTTCCTCGACCGCGAGGTCGTCGAGACGTACGTGCGCGGCGCCGGGACCGGGGCCAACCTGCTCGGCCGGGCCGTCCGGCTCGCCCAGACCGGGAACGCGCAGACCTACCTCAGCGCGCTGCTCGCCGGCGTCGTCCTGCTGGCCGTCCTGGTGGCGGTGTAGCCGGATGGACCAGAACCGGGTGAACCAGCAGCCCCGCCGCCCAGCCCCGCCGACCGCAGCCCGTAGGAGCCCCCGATGAACGCAGTCCTCATCGCCCTCCTGGTGCTGCCGCTGGCCGGCGCCGCGCTGACCCTGGCGCCGGTGTTCGGCGCCGACCCGGCCGCCGCCGACCGGCGCGCGCTGCGGCTCAACACCGTGGTCAGCGGCGGCGTCCTGCTGCTCTGCGCCGCCCTCGCGGTGGGCTTCGACCACGACGAGCCCGGCCGGATGCAGGCCACCACCGACGTGTCCTGGATCCCGGCCATCGGCGTGCGCTTCCACCTCGGCGTGGACGGCGTCTCGCTCCCGCTGATCGTGCTGACCGCGCTGCTGACCTTCCTCTGCGCGCTGTACTCGGAGAAGCGGCTGCCGTCGGGGGAGGGCGTCCCCTCGGCAAGGGCCTTCACCGGGCTGTTCCTCCTCCTCGAAGTCGGCATGCTCGCCACCTTCGCGGTGCTGGACCTCCTGCTCTTCTTCCTGGCCTTCGAGATCGTGCTGATCCCGATGTACTTCCTGATCGCCCGCTGGGGGACCGGGGCGAAGGTCCCGGCCGCCAACCGGTTCATCCTGTACACGCTGCTCGGCTCGGCCGTGATGCTGCTCGGCTTCCTGCTGGTCGGCAGCAAGGCGGGCACCTTCGACATGCAGGCCCTGGCCGCCGCGCACGGCAGCGGCCTGAGCCACACCACCCAGGTGACCGCCGCCCTGGCGATCATGGTCGGGCTGGCGGTCAAGGCCCCCGCCTGGCCGCTGCACAGCTGGCTCCCGGACGCGCACACGGCGGCCCCGACCGTCGGCTCCGTGCTGCTCGCCGGCGTGCTGCTGAAGATGGGTACGTACGGTCTGGTCCGCGTCCTCCTCCCGGTCGTCCCGGACGGCACCGCGACGCTCGCCCCCTACCTGGGCGCGTTCGCCGCCGTCGGCATCGTCTACGGCTCGCTGGCCTGTCTCGCGCTCGCCCTCCCGTCGCCCACCACCACCCTTCTCGGGAAGCGCTCCGCGCCCTCCGATTCCGGCGCCAAGAGCGACCTCAAGCGGCTGATCGCCTACTCCTCCGTCGGTCACATGGGCTTCGTCCTCCTGGGCATCGCCTCCCTCACCCCGGTGGGCGTCAACGGCGCGCTGTTCGCCAACATCGCCCACGGGCTGATCACCGGCCTGCTCTTCTTCGTGGTCGGGGCCCTGAAGGACCGCTACGGCACGGCGGACCTGGACACCCTGGCCGGCTCCACCGGCGCCGCCCTCTACGGGCGGGCACCACGGATCGGCGCCCTGCTGGCCTTCGCCGCCGTCGCCAGCCTCGGCCTGCCCGGGCTGGCCGGCTTCTGGGGCGAGCTGCTCGCGATGTTCGGCGCGTTCGACCCGGCCGAGGGCCTGTCGCGCCCGGCCTTCCTCACCTACATGGTCCTGGCCGGCCTCGGCACCCTCCTCACCGCCGCGTACCTGCTGATCGTGGTCAAACGCGTCTGCATGGGCGATCCGAAGCAGCCCGCGCCGGTGCCGCAGCTCGCCGACCTGCGCCCGTACGAGGCCGTCAGCTGGACACCGCTGGCCGCCCTCACCCTGCTCGCCGGCCTCTGGCCCGCGCTCCTGCTCGGCCTCTCCGACCCGGCCGTCAAGTACCTCCTCGGGGGTGGCTGACCATGACCGGCACCGCACTCGGAGCCCAGCTCCTCGGCACGCAGCTCGCCGGCGCGACCGGCACCGCACTCGGACCTCACTCCACGGGGCAGCCCACTGTGACCTCCCTCGCCGTCGCCGACCCGGGCAGCCTGATCCAGTCCGTGGACTGGGTGGCGATCGCGCCGCCGCTGATCGCCGCCCTGGCCGCGTTGGCCGTGCTGGTCACCGACCTCTTCCTGCCCGAGCGCCACAAGAAGCTGCTCGGCGGGCTGGCCGTGGCCGGGCTCGCCCTCGCCCTCATCGCTCTCCTCCCGCTCACCGGTGGATCACCCCGCGCCACCTTCTGTGCGCAGAACGTAACAGGAGCCACCGACACCGCCGGCTGCTCGTACGTCGCGGACCACTTCGCCCTGGTCTTCCAGCTGCTCGCGCTCGGCGGCGCGCTGATCGCCGCGCTGCTCTCGATGCACACCGTCGAGGACGAGAAGCTGCCCGGCGGCGAGTACTGGTTCCTGCTGCTCTCCAGCGCCACCGGCGCCGCCCTGTTGCCCGCCTCCCGCGACCTCGCCACCCTGGTGATCGCCCTGGAGGTGGCCTCGCTGCCGGCGTTCGCTCTGGTCGCGCTGCGCCGCGACGGCCGGGGCGCCGAGGCCGCGCTGAAGTTCTTCCTCTCCTCCGTCACCGCGACCGCCGTGATGCTGCTCGGCATCGGCTTCGTCTACGCCGCGAGCGGCAGCCTGCACCTGGGCGCCGTCGCCGAGGGCCTGGAGCACGCGCCGGCCCAGCTGAAGCCGCTGGCCGAGGCGGGCGCGGTGCTCACCCTGGTCGGCTTCGCCTTCAAGGTCGCCGCCGTCCCGTTCCACTTCTGGGTGCCCGACACCTACATCGGCGCCCCGCTGCCGGTGGCCGGCTACCTCTCGGTGGTCGGAAAGGCCGCCGGCCTGTCCGGCCTGGCCCTGGTCACCACGATCGCGTTCCGCCCGTACGCGCACACCTGGGGCCTGGTGCTCGCGGTGCTGGCCGCCGTCACCATGACGGTCGGCAACGTGGGCGCGCTGCGCCAGCGGTTCGACACCCGGTACAGCGCGGTGCGGCTGCTCGCCTGGTCCTCGGTGGGCCAGGCCGGGTACCTGCTGGTGCCGCTCGCCGCCGCCGGCTACGCCCCGACCGGGGCCGATCTCCTCGGCGCCACCGCCGCGTACGCGCTGATCTACGGCGTGGTGAACCTGGGCGCCTTCGGGGTGGTCGCCGCCGTCGGGGGCCGGGCCGGGGCCCGCGTCGACGACTTCCGCGGTCTCTTCGCCCGGCGCCGCTGGACGGCCCTGGCACTGGCCTTCTTCCTGCTCTGCCTGGCCGGGCTGCCGCCGGGCGTGATCGGCCTGTTCGGCAAGGTGGTGGTGTTCCGCGCCGCCGTCGACGCCGGTCTGGGCTGGCTGGCCGTGGTGATGGCCGCCAACGTGGTCGTCGCGCTGTACTACTACCTGCTCTGGACGGCCCGGCTGTTCGCGCCGGCGGCCGGTGCCGCGCCGGTCGTCGAACGCCGGCTGCCGGCCTCGCTGGCGGCCACCCTGGGGCTCACCGCCTCCGCGGCCGTGGTGCTCTCGGTGGCCCCGCAGCTGGTCCTCCAGGTGGTCGGCGGCACGCTGTTCTGAGGCCGTCGGCCGGGGCGGGCGGCGGCGCGGCCCGGGTGGAGCGGTGGCCACGAGGGAACAAGGCCGACGTTCCCGCCCGTTGTGCGGGCAGAGGGACGAGGCAGCGAGGGCTTCCCCACCGCACCATTGGAGGGCCTGCCGTGCACCGCCGGCACAACGGACTGAGGACCGCCGCACTGCTCGGCGGCCTCTCGGCGCTGATCCTGGTGATCGGCAGCTTCTTCGGCCGCACCGGCTTCCTGATCGCCCTGCTGGTCGCGCTCGGCACCAACGCCTACGCCTACTGGAACAGCGACAAGCTCGCCCTGCGCGCGATGCGGGCCCGGCCGGTGAGCGAGATCGAGGCGCCGCGGCTGTACCGGATCGTCCGCGAGCTCTCCACCTCGGCCCGCCAGCCGATGCCCCGGCTCTACATCTCCCCGACCCCGGCCCCGAACGCCTTCGCCACCGGGCGCAACCCGCGCAACGCGGCGGTCTGCTGCACCGACGGCATCCTGCAGCTGCTGGACGAGCGGGAGCTGCGCGGCGTGCTGGGGCACGAGCTGAGCCACGTCCACAACCGGGACATCCTGATCTCCTCGGTCGCCGGGGCGCTCGCCTCGGTGGTGATGTTCCTGGTGAACTTCGCCTGGCTGGTGCCGTTCGGGCGCAGCGACGACGACGACGGGCCGGGGCTCTTCGGGATGTTGGCGATCATGATCCTCGGGCCGCTGGCCGCCTCGCTGATCCAGTTGGGCGTCAGCCGCTCCCGCGAGTACCAGGCCGATGCCGACGGCGCCCGGATCACCGGCGATCCGCTCGCCCTGGCGAGTGCCCTGCGCAAGCTGGAGGCCGGTACCCGACAGCTGCCGCTGCCGCCGGAGCCGCAGCTCCAGACGGCCAGCCACATGATGATCGCCAGCCCGTTCCGCCCGGGCGAGGCCGGCACGAGGCTGTTCTCGACGCACCCGCCGATGGCGGAGCGCATCGCCCGTCTGGAGCGGATGGCGGGCTACCGGGGCTGAGGGGGCCGACGGGGCGGGCCCGCTCAGCCGGCGAGCCCCTCGTAGGCGCGGCGCAGCCGGTGGACGCCCTCGGCGATCCGGGCGGCGCTGTCGACGGCGGCGTAGCTCAGCCGCAGGTGCGGCGCCGGCGGTTCGGCGGCGTGGTAGGGGCGTCCGGGGGTGACCAGCACGCCGGCGTGCAGGGCGGCGGTGGCCAGCGCGGCCTCGTCGGTGCCGTCCGGCAGTCGCAGCCAGAGGTGGTAGCCGCCGGGCCGGTGCGGGCCGAGCAGCCCGGGGAGTTCACGGCGCAGGGCGGCCACCGCGGCCGTGCGGCGGTCGCGCAGCTCGGCGCCGAGGGTGCGGAGGTGGCGCGCCCAGCCCGGGTCGGCGACCAGCTCCAGCGCCGCCTCCTGGAGCGGCCGGGGGACGAAGAAGCTGTCCACCACCTGGGTCGCCCGCAACCGCTGCAGGGCCGGGCCGCGCGCGGTGAGCGCGCCGACCCGCAGATTGGGCGAGGTGGCCTTGGTGAGCGAGCGCAGGTGGACCACCACCCCGTCCGGGTCGTCGGCGGCGAGCGGGCGCGGCAGCGCGGGGGCGTCGGTGTGGACCAGGCGGCGGGCGAAGTCGTCCTCGACCACGAACGCGCCGGCCGTCCGGGCGATCCGCAGCACCTCGGCGCGCCGCTCGGGGGAGAGCACGGCGCCGGTCGGGTTCTGGAACAGCGGCTGGCAGACGAAGGCCCGGGCCCGGGTGGCGTCGAAGGCCGCCGCCAGCAGGTCGGTGCGCACGCCGTCCTCGTCCACCGGGACGGGGACCGGCCGGGCTCCGGCCGCGCGGGCGACCGCGAGGATGCCGGGGTAGGTCGGCGACTCCACCAGGACGGGCGCGCCCGGAGCGACCAGGGAGCGGATCGCGATGGTGAGCGCGCTCTGCCCGCCGGCGGTGACCAGGACGTCGCCCGCGCCGAGCGGACCGCCGTTGCCGCCGATGTCGCGGGCGAACCAGGCGCGCAGCTCGGTCAGCCCGTCGACCGGCGGGCGCTCCCAGGCGCCGGGGCGCCGCCCGGCCCGGGCCAGCGCGGCGGCCAGCAGCCGCTCGGGCTGGAGCGAGGCGTGCGGGTAGCCGCCGTTCAGGTCGACCACGTCGGGCGGCGGGACGTTCAGGGTGGCGAACAGCGGGCCCGCGCCCTGGTCGCGCGGGCCCGCGTCGGCGCTCAGCGCGATCTCCTGCCAGGAGAGGTCGCCAGGCCGGGCGGTCGGCGCGGCGAGCGGCGAGCCACCGCCGGTGAAACCGGCGCCGCCGTCCGCGAAGGCGGCGGCGCGGAAGACCCCGGCGCCCGGCCGGGAGACCACCAGGCCCTCCGCCGCCAGCACGGCGATCGCCCGGGAGACCGTCACCGGGCTGACCTGGTGGCGCTCCATCAGGACCCGGCTCGACGGCAGCTTCCGCCCCTCCGGGTAGCGCTCGACTTCCCGGCGGAGGCTGTCGGCGAGATCGGTCACGCTGCTACGCTCGTTCATGACGGCACAAGATAGCGCTACCCGCCCGATGGCGATAGCACCGCAGGGCTCGGCGGCCCCCGGCAGCTCCGGCACCGCCCTGGCGGCCCTCGGCGTCCTCTCCTTCTCCTTCAGCTTCCCCGCGACCTCCTGGGCGCTGGCCGGTTTCGGTCCGTGGACGGCGACGGGGCTGCGCGGGGCCCTGGCCGGCCTGCTCGCCGCGCTCTGCCTGGCGGCCGCCCGCGTCCCGCTGCCCGCACGGCGGCACTGGCCCGGGCTGCTGGTGGTCTCGGCCGGCTGCGTGCTGGGCTTCCCGCTGCTGACCACGCTGGCGCTGCGGGCCTCCTCGACCGCGCACTCGGCGGTCGTCATCGGCGTGCTGCCGCTCGCCACCGCCGCGGTCGCGGCCGTGCGCACCGGGGGACGCCCGTCCCGGACCTTCTGGTGCGCGGCGCTCGCCGGAGCGGCGGCCGTACTCGCCTTCACCCTGCTGCAGAGCCACGGGCGGCCGACCACCGCGGACCTCTACCTGTTCGCCGCCCTGCTGGTCTGCGCTGCCGGGTACGCGGAGGGCGGGCGGATCGCGCGCGAGCTGCCGGGGTGGCAGGTGATCGGCTGGGCGGTGGTCGCGGCGCTGCCGGTCACCGTGGTGACCACCGCGCTGGCGCTGCCGGCCGAGGCGGCGCACCCGGGGGCGAAGGCGCTGGCCGGGCTGGCCTACACGGCGGCGGTCTCGCAGTTCGGCGGGTTCGTGCTCTGGTACCGGGGGATGGCGGCGATCGGGGTGCCGAGGGCCAGTCAGCTCCAGCTCGCCCAGCCGCTGCTGACGCTGGTCTGGGCGGTGCTGCTGCTGGGCGAGGACCTGCCGGCGGCGGCGCCGGTCACCGCGGTGGTGGTGCTGGTCTGCATCGCGGTCACCCAGCGCGCCCGCACCTGAGCCGCCGCGCCCGTGCCGGGAGCGCCGCCGCGCCCGTGCCGACACGGCGGTCGGCGCGGGCGCGGCGGTCGCCACGGCGGCCGGTCAGGACACCGCGTCGTCCGGGCGGTAGACGCAGAGCGCCCAGATGATGAAGACGTCCAGGGCGATCACCACGATCGACCAGAGCGGGAAGTAGGGCAGGTCCAGGAAGTTCTCGAGGGCGCTCACCGCGGTCAGGACGACACCGGCGTAGCGGGCCCAGGCGGCGCCCTTGAGGACGAAGGCACCGACCACCGCGACCAGTGCGCCGACGACGATGTGGATCCACCCCCACCCGGTGAGGTCGAACCGGAAGACGTAGCGCGGGGTCGTGACGAAGATGTCGTCGTCGGCGACCGCCATGATGCCCCGCACGACCTCCATGAAGCCGTTGATGAGCATCAGCACACCCGCGAACATCACCAGGCCGGGCGCCCAGTCGCTGAACTTGTTGACCGATGTCGGTGGTGGCGGAGCCCCGGTGCCGGAACGCCAGGGCGGGGGCTGGTCGGGAGTGGGCGACGAGGTGCTCATGGACTCCTCCTGGGCCGCAGGCCGGGGCCGTCGGCGGAACCCGGCCGGAACCGGGCCGTCGGCCGAACAGGCGTACGGAAAGGGGTACGGACTTCGACCGTCCACCCCGGCCGGGCGCCGGGCAACCGGACCGCGCCTGTTCGGGTGACGCGCCCCGCGCGCCCCCGGCGGGCCCGGGCGGCTGCTGGTAGTGGTTGTCCGACTGCTGTCCGGGCCCGGGCCGGCCGCCCCGGCGGTCCCGTCCGCGGCCCGCCCCGAGCACGGAAGGCGCGCTGCGTGACTCTTCTGCCGAAGGACGTCGTGGAGCAGGCCCCGCATCCGTCGCGCACGCCGCGGCTGGACCGCCGGCGGGCGGCCGCCCGCCGGCGGCGCGGCCGGGCCCTGGTGGGCTGGCTGACCACCACCGACCACAAGCGGATCGGCACCCTCTACATCACCACCGCGTTCCTGTTCTTCCTGGTCGGCGGGCTGATGGCGATGCTGATGCGGATCGAGCTGGCCCGGCCGGGGCTGCAACTGCTCTCCAACGAGGAGTTCAACCAGCTCTTCACCATGCACGGCACGATCATGCTGCTGATGTTCGCGACCCCGCTGTTCGCCGGCTTCGCCAACTGGATCATGCCGTTGCAGATCGGCGCGCCCGACGTGGCCTTCCCCCGGCTGAACGCGCTCGCCTACTGGCTCTACCTGTTCGGCTCGCTGATCGCGCTCTACGGCTTCCTCACCCCCGACGGCGCGGCCGACTTCGGCTGGTTCGCCTACGCGCCGCTGAACAGCGCCGAGCGCAGCCCGGGGCTCGGCGCGGACCTGTGGATCATGGGGCTGGCCCTCTCCGGCTTCGGGACCATCATGGGCTCGGTCAACTTCATCACCACGATCGTCTGCTTCCGCGCCCCCGGGATGACGATGTTCCGGATGCCGATCTTCGTCTGGAACATCCTGCTCACCGCCGTCCTGGTGCTCTTCGCCTTCCCGGTGCTGGCGGCGGCGCTGCTCTGCCTGGAGTCGGACCGCAAGTTCGGCTCGCACGTCTTCGACGCGGCCAACGGCGGCGCGATGCTCTGGCAGCACCTCTTCTGGTTCTTCGGCCACCCGGAGGTGTACATCATCGCGTTGCCGTTCTTCGGCATCGTCACCGAGATCATCCCGGTCTTCAGCCGGAAGCCGGTCTTCGGCTACTCCGGCCTGATCGCCGCCACCATCGCCATCACCGGCCTGTCGATCACGGTCTGGGCGCACCACATGTTCGTCACCGGCCAGGTGCTGCTGCCGTTCTTCTCGATCATGACGATGCTGATCGCGGTGCCGACCGGGGTGAAGTTCTTCAACTGGATCGGCACCATGTGGAGGGGCTCGCTGAGCTTCGAGACCCCGATGCTGTGGACGGTCGGCTTCCTGGTGACCTTCCTCTTCGGCGGGCTGACGGGCGTGCTGCTGGCGGCGCCGCCGATCGACTTCCACGTCTCCGACTCGTACTTCGTGGTCGCCCACTTCCACTACGTGGTCTTCGGCACGGTCGTCTTCGCGATGTTCGCCGGATTCCACTTCTGGTGGCCCAAGTTCACCGGGCGGATGCTGGACGAGCGGCTCGGCCGGATCCACTTCTGGACGCTCTTCGTCGGGTTCCACGCCACCTTCCTGGTGCAGCACTGGCTCGGCGCCGAGGGCATGCCGCGCCGGTACGCCGACTACCTGGCCTCGGACGGCTTCACCACGCTGAACACCGTCTCCAGCATCGGCTCCTTCCTGCTCGGCATCTCCACCCTGCCGTTCCTCTACAACGTCTGGCACACCGCGCGGTACGGCCGCGCGGTCGGCGAGGACGACCCGTGGGGCTACGGCCGCTCGCTGGAGTGGGCCACCTCCTGCCCGCCGCCGCGGCACAACTTCGTCACCCTGCCCCGGATCCGCTCGGAGTCCCCGGCGTTCGACCTGCACCACCCCGAGATCGCCGAGCTGGACCGGCGGCAGAACGCGCGCGAGCCGCTCGCCTGAGCGGGCCGGCGGGCGGCCGGGCGGCGGGCGCCCGCTCGTTAGGATGGGAACGCGTCCCGCCGGCTGCGGGGCGCGGCATCCGGAGGGAGTGGCCGTCATGGCAGAGGAGAGGCACGCCCCGGCGGCCGGGGATCCACGGGCCCGGCGGCGCGGCCAGGGCGAGCTGGAGGCCCAGGTGCTGGCGGTGCTCCAGCGGGCGCCCGGACCGGCCACCGCAGTGTGGGTGCAGGAGCGGCTGGACGGCGGCCTGGCGTACACCACCGTGATGACCATCCTGTCCCGGCTGCACGCCAAGAAGGCCGTCTCACGGACCCGTTCGGGCCGCTCCTACCTCTGGCAGGCGTCCTCCGACGCGGCCGGGCTGGCCGCGCTGCGGATGCGCCGGATGCTCGACGGCGAGCCGGACCGGGACGCCGTACTGGCCAGCTTCGTCACCGCGCTGCTCCCGCACGACGAGGAGCTGCTGCGGACGCTGCTGGACAGCGCCGGTGCCGATCCGGCAGTGGCCGACCACGAGAGCTGAACCGTGGGCGTCTTCGTCTTCCTCCCGCTCGTCCTGCCGCTGACGGCGGTTCCGATCGCCCGGCTCACCGAGCAGCACCTGCATCCGCGCGGGGCCTCCCGGCTGCTGACCGCGATCAGTGCGGTGATGGCGCTGTGCAGTGCCGTCTGCCTCGGCCTGACCGGGGTGGTGGGCACCGCCCAGCTCCCCGGCAACCCGCTGCCGGACAGCTGGTCCGACCCGGAGGTGCGGGCGGCGCTGCCGTACCACGAGACGGTCGGGACGGCGGCGATCTGCGTCCTGGTGGTGGTGGCCGGGGCCTGTCTGCGCACGGTGGTGCGGCATCTGCGGATCCGGGCCCGGGCGCGCCGGGCGCTCGGCCGCGACCTCGGGGCCGCGGCCGGGTACGGCTTCGCCGCGGCGTCCGGGGGCGCCTTCGCGGACGATCTCGCGGTGCTGCCGGACGACCGGCCGTACGCGTACGCGCTGCCCGGCTCGCCGGGGCGGGTGGTGGTCTCCACCGGGATGCTGGCCGGGCTGGCGGCCGACGAGCGCGAGGCGCTGCTCGCGCACGAGCGGGCTCACCTGGAGCACCGGCACCACCGCTATCTGCTGATCACCCAGCTCGCCGGCTGCGTCAACCCGTTCCTGCGGCCCCTGCAGCAGGCGGTGGCGTACAGCGCGGAGCGGTGGGCGGACGAGGAGTCGGCCCAGGCGGTCGGCGACCGGCGGATCACGGCCCGGGCGGTGGCCCGGGCGGCGCTGGTCTCGCACCGGGCGCCCGCTCCCGGGTTCGCCGCCTTCGCCGCGCCGGGGGCCGTACCCGGCCCGGTGCCGCGCCGGGTGGCCGCACTGCTCGGCCCGGTGCCGTCCTCGCGGAACTGGCCGCCGGCGCACACCCGGGCGGGCCTCGCGGCCATGGTGGCGGCGATCGGGACGGCGGCGTCGGCGCTCTGCGCGCTCAACGCGGCGGTGGCGCTGCTGCTGGTCCTGAAGGCCGTCACCCCGCTGTAGCGCGGGGCCGCCCGCGCACCCGCCGGAGCGGTCGGCGGCGTAGACACGCCCGCCAGCGGGCATGGCACGTCATAGGGGCCGGCCGTCCGTCGTGAGAGGGTGCCCACCATGAAGGTGATCGAATTCGTCCTGAACGCCATCTGGTTGATCTTCTGCGGCATCTGGATGGCGCTCGGCTACGTCATCGCCGGCATCATCTGCTGCGTCCTCATCGTCACGATCCCCTTCGGCATCGCCGCGTTCCGGATCGCCGGCTTCGTGATCTGGCCGTTCGGGCGCACGACGGTGGAGAAGCCGGACGCCGGGGCGCCGTCCTGCGTCGGCAACGTGATCTGGCTGGTGTTCGCGGGGTGGTGGCTGGCGCTGGCGCACATCGCGACCAGCATCCCGCTGTTCATCTCGATCATCGGGATCCCGTTCGGCTGGGCCAACCTGAAGATGATCCCGATCTCGCTGATGCCGCTGGGCCGCGAGGTCGTGTCGACGGACGAGCGGTTCGGCGGGCGCTGAACCCGGCCCCCGGCGGGCCGTCACGGTGCGTCGGTGAGCTGGACGATCATCTTGCCGGTGTTGGCGCCCCGCAGCATGCCGAGGAAGGCCTCGACCACGTTCTCGAAGCCCCGCACGACGGTCTCGTCCGGGACGACGGCGCCGGAGCGCAGGTGGGGGACGAGGAAGTCGTACAGCTCCGGCCGGGCGTCGAGGTGGTCGCGGACCAGGAAGCCCTCCAGGCGCAGGCTCTTGCCGACCACGTCGAAGAGGTTGCGCGGCGCGGCGGGCGGCCGGTGCAGGTGGTTGTACTGGGCGACGGCGCCGCACCAGGCGATCCGGCCGTGGTCGCGCAGCGCGCCGATCGCGCCTTCGAGGTGGTCGCCGCCGACGTTGTCGAGGTAGACGTGCAGGCCGTCGGGGGCGGCCTCGCGGAGCCGGTCGGCGATCGGGCCGTCGTGGTAGTCGAACGCGGCGTCGAAACCGAGGTGGTCGGTGAGGTGCTCGACCTTGGCGGCGGAGCCGGCGCTGCCGATGATCCGGCCGGCGCCGAGCAGCCGGGCGAGCTGTCCGGCCGCGCTGCCCACACCGCCGGCGGCCGCCGAGATGAAGATCGTCTCGCCGGGCTGGAGCCGGGCGACCCTGGTCAGGCCGACCCAGGCGGAGAGGCCGGTGCCGCCCAGCACGCTCAGGTGGGCGCTGAGCGGGACGCCCGCGAAGTCGGGCAGGACGGCGGCCCCGGTCGCGCCGACCACCGAGTGGGTGCGCCAGGCCCGGCGGTGGTGGACCAGCGCGCCGACGGGCAGCGCCGGGGTGCGGGACTCCACCACCCGGCCGAGCGCCCGGCCCTCCAGCGGGGCACGGAGCTCCCAGCCGCCCTCCTCCATCTCCTCGCGCATGTACGGGTCGACGGACTGGTAGATGTTCTCGACCAGGGCCTCGCCCTCGGCGAGCGCCGGAACGGCCTCCTCGACGAAGGCGAAGTCGTCGGCGGTGGGGGCGCCGGACGGGCGGGCGACCTGGTGGACGGCGAGGGCGGTGGGGCGGGGCATTCGGGGCTCCGGAACGGTCGAGGGGGCGGGGCGGATGCGATCACCGTAGGGAGGGTGGTGGCCCGCCGGGCAGGGGTCCGCGTCGATGGATCGGCCCGTTCCATGAGCGCGATCGATGGATGCCGGTAGATTCGGCGGATGAACGTCACCGCGCCGGGCCGCACCCCTGCCGCTGCGCCCGGCCCCGCTCCCGTCCCTGCCGCTGCCGCCGCTCCTGTCGTCGAACGCGCCGGCGCACCCGATCTCGCCCCGCAGGAGTTGCGGATCCTGGTGGCCGTCGAGGAGGAGAAGGGCTTCACGGCCGCGGCGGCACGCCTGGGCACGACCCAGTCCGCCGTCTCGCACGCGGTGCGCACCTGTGAACGCAAGCTCGGCGCGGTGCTCTTCGAACGCGGCCGCCATGGCGCGCGCCCCACGGCCGCCGGTGCCCGGGCCGTGGCCTACGCCCGGCGGATCCTGCGGCTGCTGGAGGCGATGGGCCCGGAGGTGCGCGGCGCCGGGGCGGGGGACGCGGCCGCGGAGGTCACCGGGCCGTTGCGGATCGCCGCCTTCCGCAGCGTCGCCGCCCACCTGCTGCCGCCCGTGCTGGCCCGGCTCACCGCCCGCCACCCCGGGCTGACCCCGCAGGTGCGGATCGTTCGCGAGATCGGCCGCGGCACGGCCGGCGAGGTCGCGGACGGTCGCGCCGACCTCGGGCTCGCCACGCTGGACGCCGGAGGGCCGCCGCCCGTCCCCGGACTGGTCGCGGTCCGCCTGTTCGAGGAGACGTACGCGCTGGCGCACCCGCAGGGACACCCGGCGCCGCACGGGCTGCCCCTGGTCGACTGGGACGAGAACTGCGGCTCCTACACCCGGCAGTGGTGGGACCGCCAGGACTGGATCCCGCCCGCGACGATCGACGTCGAGGACGACACCGTCGCCGTCTCGCTGGTCTCCCAGGGGCTCGGCATGGCGATCATGCCCCGGACCGCCCTGCTCGGTGCGCCGCCCGGCCTGGCCGTCACCGACCTCGGCCCGCGCCCGCCCAGCCGGCACGTCGGGTACGTCACCACGCCCGAGCTGGCGGGCACCGCGGCCGTCCGGGCGCTGATCCGCGAACTGCGGGCGCTGGCCCTGCCGGAGGGGCTGGTGGCGGGCTAGGCAGCCCCTCGGCCCGGTCGTCAGCGGGTGGCCGCGACGACCGGGCGGTGGCGCAGTGCCCAGGCGGCCGCCGGTGCGGCGCAGGCCGCCGCGACCAGGAGGCAGCCCCCGGTCACCAGGGTGACCGCCCGCCACGGCACCGCCCACGGGGCCGGCGCCCCGAGCAGCGCCAACGCGCCGTGCATGGTGCCCAGCTGGACGGCCGCCACGGTGCAGCCGAGCACCGCGCCGACCGCCGCCACCAGCACCGACTCGGTCGTCACCAGGCGGATCACCTGGGCGCGGGTGGCACCGGCCAGCCGCAGCAGGGCCAGCTCGCGGCGGCGGTCCGCGGTGGCCATCAGGACGGTGTTGGCGAGCGCGATGCCGGTGTACGTCAGGGCGAGGCCGAGCACCAGAACGGTGCGCAGCCAGGCGATCCGGCCGTTGGCGGGGGCGGTGGCGGCGAGCCAGCCGGCCCGGGTGAGCACCGTCGCGCCGTACGGGCGGGCGGCCTCCCGGACGCGTGCGGCGGCGGTGGCCCGGTCGGTGCCGGGGTCGAACCGCACCTCGATCCGGTCGACCCGCGCGCCCGGCGCGTTGCGGGCGCTCACGTAGACGCCGTTGTCGCCGAGGCCGTCGCGCAGGACGGCGGCCACCCGCAGGGTCGTGCGGCGGCCGTCGGCCAGGATCACCGGCACCGGCTCGCCGACCGTCGTGCGGCCCCACTCGGCGGGGAGCACGATGGTGTCGTCGGTCAGATCGGCGGGCGAGCCGGCCCGGACGGGCAGCCGGGCGAGCGCGGCCAGCCCGGCCGGATCGGCCATGCGCGCCTCGGAGGTGACCGGGTTGCCGTCCGGTTCGACCACGGCGAGGGTGGTGGGCGCGGTGGCGGAGACGGCGGTGCCGGGGAGGGCGCGCAGGGCCTCGGCGAGCGGGCCCGGGAGGGCGGCGGGGAGCACCACCAGGTCGGCGGCGGTGCGGGCGGCGGTCTCGGCGGCACGGGCGGCGCTGACCGTGTCCAGCGCCCCGGCGAGCGAGCCGGCCAGCGCCACCGACACCAGGACCGGTGCGGCCACCGCCCCGGTACGGCGGACCGCCGCCACGGCGTTCCCCCGCACCAGCCGCCCGGCGAACGAGGCCGGCCGGGCCGGGAGGCGGCCGAGCGCGCGGACCAGCGGGCGGGCGAGGACGGGGGAGAGCAGGCCGCAGGCGCAGATCAGCAGCATCGGCCGGGTGGTGTAGGTCTTGCGGTGCAGCAGGTCGGCCGGGTCGCCGGCGAGCGCCGTGGCGGTCAGTACGGCGGCGGTGAGCAGCAGTCCGAGGCCCCAGAGCAGGCGGCCGGCGGTCATCGCACCGGTGTCGAGGTCGGCGGCGCGCAGGGCGTCCAGCGGTCCGACCCGGCCGGCTCGGCGGGCGGCCACCGCGACCCCGGCCAGGGCCACCAGCAGCCCGGTCCAGAAGGCGGCGTGCAACGGCCAGCCGCTGTCGCCGAGCGTGAAACCGGGCGGGGCCATGCCGACCTCCGCCAGCCACCGCACCAGGGCGGGGGCGCCGAGCCGGCCGAGGACGCAGCCGACGGCGGAGGCGGCGGCGCCGAGGACCAGTGCCTCGGCGAGGACGGTCCGCCGCACCTGCGCCCGGGTCGCGCCCGCCAGCCGGAGCAGGCCGAGCTCGCGGCGGCGCTGCGCGACGGTGTACGAGAAGGTGGAGGCGACGACGAAGGCCGAGACGAACGCGCTCACCCCGCCGGCCGTACCGAGCGCGGCCACCAGCGAGACCAGCTCCTCCCCGCCGGGTGCCCCCGCGGCGGCGGCCAGCCCGAGCAGCATCACCGCCGTCATCGCCACGCCGAGGGCCAGTGCGAGGAACGCGCCGAGGAGTGAAACCCAGCGGGCCTTCAGGGACTTGAGGGCGATCCGGAACATTCTCATGGTGGCGAGCCAACCGTGCCGGCCCGGTGCCGGTCAGCAGGCCGGGGCCTACTCCGGGGGGTGGGGCAGGCCCTACCCGTAGGGGTGTGCCCGGAGTGGAGGCGCCGCAGGGTGGGCCTGGCCCTACCGACGCCCGCCGCACCGCTGCCTAGGGTGGGCGGCGGCAGCGGGTGGGGACACGGACAGGGAGGGCGGGGCGATGGGCGGCCTGGGCGGGCGGGAGCGGTGGGGGGAGCCGGGCCGGCCGGGCTTCCTGCGGACGGCGGCGCCCTGGCGGGCGGCGCTGTACCTGGCGGTGAGCGGTACGGCCGGGCTGCTGCTCTGCGCGGGGCTGCTGCTGGCCGGGGTGGCCGCCGGGGTGCTGGCGGTGCTGCTGGTCGGGGTGCCGCTGTTGGCGGCGCTGGCGCTGGTCGGGGTGCCGTACGCGGCCTGGGAGCGGCGGCTGCTGAGGGTGCTCGGTGGCCCGGGCGTTCCCGGTCCGCACCTCGTGCCGGGCCGCCCCGGCCTGCCCGCCTGGCTGCGGCTGCGCTACCGCGAGCCGGCGACCTGGCGGGAGCTGGGCTTCACGCTGCTCGCCGCCTTCGTCCTCTGGCCGATCGACCTGACCGTCGTCGGCTGCGCCCTCGTGGTGCCCGGCCACCTGCTCGCCGCGCTGCCGCTGCTGGTGCTGGACGGGGAGCAGGTGAACGTCCTGAAGCTGTGGGAGGTCCACTCGCCGCCGGTGGCCGCCCTGGCGGGGGTCGGCGGCCTGCTGCTGCTCCCGCTGGTCGCCTACCCGTTGACGGCGGTGGCGGCCGGCCGGGCGGCGCTGGTCCGGCTGGTGCTCGCCCCCGGTGGGCAGGAGCGGCGGATCGGTGAACTCGTCCGCTCCCGGGCCCGGTTGGTGGACGCGTTCGAGGCGGAGCGCCGCCGGATCGAGCGCGATCTGCACGACGGCGCCCAACAGCGCCTGGTGGCCCTGGCGATGACGCTCGGGCTGGCCCGGCTGGACGCCCCGCCGGACGGTCCGCTCGCCGCGCGGCTCGCCGAGGCGCACCGCGAGGCGGGCGAGGTGCTGGCCGGGCTGCGCGAGTTGATCAACGGCATCCACCCGCAGGTGCTCACCGACCGCGGCCTGCCCGACGCCTGCGCGGACGCCGCCGACCGCTCGCCCGTCCCCGTCGACGTCGGCTTCGACCTGCCCGGCCGGCTGCCCCGGCCGGTCGAGTCGGCGGGCTACTTCGCCGTCTCCGAGGCGCTCGCCAACATCGCCAAGCACAGCGGCGCCGGCCTCGCCCGGGTCGACGGCCGGTACGCGGACGGGCTGTTGACGATCGAGGTCTCGGACGACGGCCGCGGCGGCGCCGATCCGGCGGCCGGCACCGGACTGACCGGCCTGGCCGACCGGGTTGCGGTGGTGGACGGCACACTGACGGTGAGCAGCCCGCCCGGCGGACCGACCCTGTTGCGTGTGGAGATCCCTTGCACCCCGACCGACCGATGAACGAGCCGCACGACGAGCCCCCGGGCCCCGCCGGGCCGCAGGGCCTGCGCGTCGTCCTGGCCGAGGACGGCGTCCTGCTGCGCGAGGGCCTGATCGGTCTGCTGAGCCGCTTCGGCCACCGGGTGGTCGCCGCCGTGGGCGACGCCGAGGCCCTGCACGCGGCCGTCGCCGAGCACGCGCCGGACATCGTCGTCACCGACGTCCGGATGCCCCCGGGCCAGACCGACGAGGGCCTGCGGGCCGCCGTGGCCCTGCGCGCGCGGACCCCGGGGCTGCCCGTCCTGGTGCTCAGTCAGTACGTGCAGCGCTCCTACGCCGCCGAGCTGTTGGACTCCGGGGACGGTTCCGGCGTCGGCTATCTGCTGAAGGACCGGATCGGCCAGGTCGAGGAGTTCGCGGGGGCGGTCGCCGCGGTGGCGGCCGGCGGCACGGTGGTCGACCCCGAGGTGGTGCGGCAGCTGCTGCGCCGCCGCCGGGACCCGTTGGAGCGGCTGACCCCGCGCGAGCGCGAGGTGCTGGCGCTGATGGCGCAGGGCCGGTCCAACGCGTCGATCTGCCGCGAGCTGGTGGTGTCGGAGGCGGCGGTGGGCAAGCACATCGGCAACATCCTGATGAAGCTGGACCTGCCGCCGGCCGAGGAGAGCCACCGCCGGGTGCTGGCCGTGCTGGAGTTCCTGCGGGCCTGAGCCCGCGCGCGGCTACTCCAGGGCCTCCCGCAGCAGCCGGAACTCCTGCGCCAGGGCGTCCGGGGTGTAGTGGGCGTTGAGCCCGCTCGGGTTGGGCAGCACCCAGACCTCGGTCTCCCCGAGGCCCTCGGGCTGCCGGCCCACCGCCGCCGTCCGCCGCCCGAAGGCCGTCCGGTAGGCGCCGATGCCGAGCACGGCCAGGGCCCGCGGGCGCAGTGACCGGACGCGCTCGCCGAGCGCGGCGCCGCCCTCGCGCAGTTCGTCGGCGGTGAGTTCGTCCGCCTTGGCGGTGGCGCGCGGGGCGACGTTGGTGATGCCGAGGCCGAGGTCGAGCAGTTCGCGCTGCTCGTCGGGGCGGAACAGGCGCGGGGTGAAGCCGGAGCGGTGCAGGGCGGGCCAGAACCGGTTGCCCGGGCGGGCGAAGTGGTGGCCGGTGGCGCCGGACCAGAGGCCGGGGTTGATGCCGCAGAACAGCACTCGCAACCCGGGGGCGACGATGTCCGCGATGGTGCTGTCGCGGGCGGCGAGCAGCTGGTCCGGGGTGGGCTTCATGGGCGTCTCGGTCACCCGCCCAGTCTGCCGGTGGCGGCCGCCGACCCGGTGCGGGGGTGGCGAGCCGTCCTCCCCCGGCGCCCCGGCCCGGTCCGGCTACCCCGGCGCCCCGGCCCGGTCCGGCTCCCCCGGCGCCCCGGCCCGGTCCGGCTACCCCGGCGCCCCGGCCCGGTCCGGCTACCCCGGCGCCCCGGCCCGGTCCGGCTACCCCGGCGCCCCGGCCCGGTCCGGCTGCGCCGGCGCGGCGGCCGCCAGCAGCCTGGTCCGGCGGCGCTCGCGCAGCCACCGCACGCCGTAGACCACCGCCGCCGCGTACGCCCAGCCCGCGAAGACGTCGACGATGAAGTGCTCCGCCCCGTAGACCAGGGTGAACGCCATCGCGAGCGGGTACGCGACCAGCAGCACGCGGAGCCACCGCGAGGCCGTCGGCCAGAAGAAGAACAGCAGCATCGCCGGGTAGGCGGAGTGCAGCGAGGGCATCGCGGCGACGTCGTTGGCGAAGCGGCTGCCGTTCTCGAAGACCGAGCCGGCCCGTGGCAGCCCGCTCTGGGTCAGCACGTCCGACACCACCCGGGTGAGCGCCGGCATGTGGCCCTCCTGCGCGGTGAGCCACGGCGGGTCGGCCGGGAAGAGGATGTACGTCGCGAAACCGGCGAAGGTCAGCGCGAGGTAGCAGGTGAGCAGGTGCCGGAACCGGTCGTGGCGGCGCCGCCAGAGCACGGCCAGCACCACGAAGATCATGAAGAAGTGCGACATGTAGACGGTGACCGCCGCGTAGTCGTACCAGTGCGGCGAACCGGGGGTGTAGAGCCCGTACTGCAGCCGGACCGTCAGGGTCTCACCGAAGCCGAGCAGTTCGTCCGCGCGCAGCTGCGGCCGCCAGTGCGGGGCCCACGGGGTGTGGGCGCCGTACCCGCGCAGCAGCGAGTACGCCCAGACGACGGCCATCACCGGCACCCAGTCGCGCAGCACCAGCAGGAAGCCGCGCGGCCCGTGGCCGCTGTGCACGGCGGCGGCCAGCAGGGCGCCGATCAGCCAGCAGAAGACCACGTCGTTGGAGTACGGCAAGCCGTACGTGCGCACGTACCAGAGCAGGGCGACGAGGTAGAGCGGCCACGCCAGCAGCCGCAGCCGGGCCAGTGCGCTGGCGCGCGCACCGGGCAGCGGCCGGGTCACCGGACGCAGCCGCCCGGCGCTCGCGGGTGGGGGCGGCGCCGGGCGGAGCAGTTTGGTCATGCCAGCCGAAGCTAGCAAGGCATTCTTGGAGAACTCTTCACGCGAACGGCCTGTCGTCCAGCAAAGACTCAGAAAGACACCGGACAGCGCAGCGCCCGGCCGCCCCGGCTAGGAGACGCTGCCCAACTCGTGGGGCGTGTTGTTGAACCGCCGCCCGCCCTGCTCGGTCACCGTCACGATGTCCTCGATCCGCACCCCGAACCGGCCGGGCAGGTAGACACCGGGCTCGATCGAGAAGCACATCCCGGGGACGAGCGGCTGCTCCTCGCCCTCGACCAGGTACGGCGGCTCGTGCGTGGTGATGCCGATGCCGTGCCCGGTGCGGTGGATGAAGTACTCGCCGTACCCGGCCTCGGTGATCACCCGACGGGCGATCCGGTCGATCTCCTGGCAGGTCACCCCGGGCCGGACGGCCTCGAACGCGGTCTGCTGCGCCTGCCGGACGACGTCGTGCACCTTCCGCACCTCGGCCGGGACGTCGGTGCCGACGTGCACCGTCCGGGTGGTGTCGGAGCCGTAGCCGTCCTTGAGGCCGCCGAAGTCCAGGACGACGGTGTCACCGGCCCGGATGACCCGGTCGCCCGCCTCGTGGTGCGGGTTGGCGCCGTTGGGGCCGGAGCCGACCACGGTGAAGTCGACCTGACTGTGCCCGTACTGGATGAGCAGGGCGCTGAGGTCGGCGGCCACGTCGGTCTCCCGCCGGCCGGCGAACCGCACCTCCAGGATGCCCCGGTAGGCGGCGTCCGCGGCGCCCCCGGCCGCGGCCAGGCGCTCCAGCTCGTCGGTGTCCTTGACCGCCCGGAGCATCGGCAGCGCCTCGGTGAGCGAGGTCCAGCCGGTGCCCGGCAGGGCGCTCTGGAGGCCGAGCAGGTGCATGGCCCAGGCGTTGTCCGAGACGCCGTAGCGGCCGGCCGGGTCGAGCAGTGGGACGGCGGTGGCGTAGGGGCTCTCGCCGTCGCTCCAGTCGAGCAGCCGCAGACCGGGGGCGCCGGTGGCCCGTTCGGCGTCGGGGCGCTCCAACTTGGGGACGATCAGGGCGGGTTCGTTGCCGTCGGTGAGGAGCAGCGCGGTCAGCCGCTCGGTGATCGCGGTCGGCTGGTAGCCACAGAGGTAGACCAGGTCGGGGCCGGGGGCGACGACCAGGCCGCTGAGTCCGGCGGCGGCCGCGGCGGCGGTGGCCCGGGCCATCCGGGCGGTGTAGTCCTCGGTGGTGAACGGTCGTGGCATGAGGGGTCCTCTCTGCGTCTGTCCCGTACCGGAATCGGTCCCGGACCGGCGGCCGTCCGGGTCGGGCCGGCCACCGGGCGCGGGCTGCTGTCGCGTGTACCGAACTCCATCACGTCCGGGCGGAGTCGGCGTAGTGCCGGAGGAACAACGCCTCGACGTTGGCCATGTGCTCGATCTCGCCGGGATCGACGCTCTCGTTGGGCGCGTGGATCAGGCAGCGGGGTTCCTCGACGCCCATCAGGATGATCTCCGAGTCCGGGTAGGTGCGGGCGAACACGTTGCAGAGCGGGATCGAGCCGCCCTGGCCGAGGAAGGAGATCGGCTTGCCGTAGACCTCCTGCATGGCCTTGTCGAGCGCCGTGTACGCCGGTCCGCCGGTGGAGGCCCGGAACGGCGAGCCGACGCTCTCCGGCTCGACGCCGACCTGCGCGCCCCACGGCACGGCGGCCTGCAGGTGCGCGGTGAGCGCGTCCTGGGCGGCCTGCGCGTCGGTGCCGGGCGGCACCCGCAGGCTGACCCGGGCGCGGGCGGTGGCCGGGATGGCGGCGGCCGAGCCGACCACCGGAGGGCAGTCGATGCCGAGCACGGTGACGGCGGGCCTGGCCCACAGCCGGTCGGCGACGGTGCCCGAACCGGTCAGCCGGACGCCCTCCCGCACCCCGGCGTCGGTGCGGAACTGCTGCTCGTCGTAGCCGACGCCGCTCCAGCTGCCGGTGCAGTCCAGCCCGTCGATCCGGGTGCCGCCGTCGGCGTCGCGCAGCGAGTCGAGGGCGCGGATCAGCGCGGCCAGGGCGTCCGGGGCGGGGCCGCCGAACATGCCGGAGTGCATGTCGCCGGCGAGGGTCGAGACGGTGATCACCACGTTGGTGACCCCGCGCAGGGAGGTGGTGGCGGTGGGTACGCCGACGGCGGCGTTCCCGGTGTCGCAGACCAGCAGCGCGTCGGCGTGCAACTCGCCGGCGTGCGGGGGCACGTACGCCTCCAGGCCGCCGGTGCCCTGCTCCTCCGAGCCCTCGGCGACGAACTTGATGCCGACCGGGAGGTCGTCGCCGAGCGCGCGCAGCGCGGTGAGGTGCATGACGATGTTGCCCTTGCAGTCGGCGGTGCCGCGTCCGTACCAGCGGCCGTCGCGCTCGGTGAGCTCGAACGGCGGGGAGGTCCAGGCGGCGTCGTCGAGCGGGGGCTGGACGTCGTAGTGGCAGTAGAGCAGGACGGTCGGTGCGCCGGGCGGGGGCGGGCGGTGGCCGATCACGGCGTGGCTGCCGTCCGGCGTCTCCTCCAGGTGGACGTCGCGCAGCCCGGCCTGGGCGAAGGCGGCGGCGACCCACTCGGCGGCCTCGCGGCACTTCTCCGGCGGGTACTGGCGGGGGTCGGCGACGGACGGGATGGCGACCAGCTCGGCCAGGTCGGCCTTGGCCCGGGGCATCAGGGCGGCGATCCGGCGGGCGAGTTCGTCGGTCATGGGTACGACTCCTGGGCGATCGATCGTTCGGCTGGGGTCGAGGGGGCGGGGTCGAGGGGGCGGGGTCGAGGGGGCGGGGCCGGGGGGCGACGGCCGGGGGGTGGGCCGAGGGTGACGGCCGGGCGGGGCGTCAGTTCCGGACGGTGTCGTGGAGCTTGAGGTCGTCGATCTTCTCCTTGATGTCGGCCAGCTTGTCCGGGCAGTACACCGAGAGCACGATCGTCTCCGCGAGCACCACCTCGCGGTCGGAGAGCACCGGCCGCTGCCCGGGCCCGCCCGCGCCGTTGGACATGCCGTACTTCCACTGCGCCTGGGTCAGCGCGTTCGCCGGGTTCTCGCAGACGGCGCCGCCGTCCTCGCCCAGGGTGTGCACGATCTGGCTCTGGCTGGGCACCGGGTAACCGGCCGCCGACAGGGCCTCGGAGAGCTGTTTGGCCTTGTCGTTGGCCTTGTTGGTGTTGTGCAGCTGGGAGTACGTCAGCAGGCCGGTGATCAGCATCCCGACCAGCAGGACGATCGCACCCACGTAGATCCAGCGGTGGCGGGAGGCCATCATCGTGCCGGTCACTGCGCACCTCCGGTGGCGTCGCGCCGCTCCGCGGCCTCCTGCGCGGCCAGTTCGGCCTGGGCCTCGGGGGAGCGCCAGGACGGCTTGCGCAGTCGCAGGAACAGGTACGGGATCACCAGGCCGAGCAGCACCAGGCCGCCGGCGACGATCGCGACGTACGACCAGACGCTGCCGCTGCCGAACTGCGAGGACGGCACGAACCCGATCGCCATCGCCGCCGCCGAGGCCAGGAAGCCGGTCATGCAGACCAGGACCAGCGCCGGGGCGCGGTAGCCGCGCGGGTGGTCCGGCTGGGTGCGGCGCAGCCGGATCGCCGCGAGGAACATCAGCAGGTAGACGATCAGGTACACCTGCGTGGTGATCACCGAGAAGATCCAGTAGGCGCTGGAGACGTTCGGGATCAGCGCGTACGCGAGCGCGATGATCGTGGTGACCACACCCTGGGTGACCAGCAGGTTCTGCTGGATGCCCTCCTTGTTCAGCCGCTGCAGGAACGGCGGGAGGTAGCCCTCCTGCCGGGAGATCATCAGCAGCCCCTTGGACGGCCCGGCCAGCCAGGTCAGCATGCCGCCGAGGGCGGCGGCGACCAGCGCCACCGCGATCACCGGGGTGAGCCAGCCGATGTGGAAGTACTGGAAGAAGGCGTCGAAGGCCTGCATCACGCCGGCCGTCAGGCTCAGCTCGCTGGACGGCACCACCCAGCTGATCGCCAGCGCGGGCAGGATGAAGATCAGCAGGACCATCCCGGAGGCCGTGAACATCGACCGCGGGAACTCGCGGGCCGGGTTGCGCAGCGAGGAGACGTGCACCGCGTTCATCTCCATGCCGGAGTAGCTGAGGAAGTTGTTGACGATCAGCACCAGGCTGGCCAGGCCGGTCCACTGCGGGAAGAGGTGTGCGGCGTTCATCGGCGCGGCCGAGGCGTTGCCCTGGCCGAGGAAGACCATGCCGAGCACGACCAGCAGCGTGCCCGGGATCAGGGTGCCGATCACCAGGCCCCAGGAGGAGAGGCCGGCCACGGCCTTCGTCCCGCGCGAGGTGACCCAGACGCCGGTCCAGTACAGCACCATGATCACCACGGCGGTGTACGGGCCGTTGCTGGCCAGCGCCGGGTTGACCACGTAGGCGATGGTCGAGGCCACGTAGGCGAGCAGGGACGGGTAGTAGAAGATCGTCATCGCGAACTGGCACCAGACGGCGAGGAAGCCGAGCGGCTTCGACAGGCCCTCCGACACCCAGCGGTAGACGCCGCCCTCCCAGCCGGAGGCCAGCTCGGCGGAGACCAGCGCGGTCGGCAGCAGGAAGACGATCGCGGGGACGAGGTAGAGGAAGATGCAGGCCAGGCCGTACACCGCCATGGTCGGGGCGGCCCGGAGGCTGGCCACCGAGGCGGTCGTCATCAGTGCCAGGGTCATCCAGGACATCCGTGGTGCGCTGGCCATCCGGGCGGCCACCGCGCCGCCGCTGTTGCCGGTGGCGCTCGGGCCCGGGCTGCCCCGGCCGGGCGACGGTGCCTCCATGGAACTCATGCGTCCTCCTCGGATGCGGCCCTGGGTGCGTTCGCTCCGGGAGAGCCCCGGCAGGTAGGCCGTACCCGGCCAGTTCACCCGGTTGCCGGGGGCGTCGCATGCGGCGTGCACCCGCACGGGTGATCGACTGTCAGGAGTGCGTGGCGGAGGTTTGGCTCGCGCGGTGGCCGGAGGGCGTCCCGCGGTCGGTCCGGAGGCTGCCCGGCCGTGTCCGGCCGGGCGGCCTCCGGCCAGGTCGAGCGGCGCAGCGTCCGGCCGACCGTCGCGGGCGGCGGGGCGACGGCGAGCAGGCCGGCGATCGCGGCCAGTGCCGCGGTGGGGGAGAGGTGGTCGAGCAGCAGGCCGCTGCCGAGCGTCCCGGCGGGCATGCCGACGGTGAAGAGCGTCATGGTCGCGGCGATCGCCCGCCCGCAGAGCTCGTCCGCGACCCGGCGGAACACCAGGATGTCGATCATCACCCGCGGCGTCGGCGTCCCCAGGCCCAGCACGAACAGGCCCGCGAAGACGACTGCCGGGCCACCGGGCAGCAGCGGCGCCGGCATGACCGGGACGCAGAGCCGGCCCACCGCGAGCAGCAGAGCCCCGGGCCCGGCCAGTTCGCCCACTCGTCGCTGCGGGTGAGCCCGGCCCGACTGGTCCGCCTGCGCGGTCAACTCGCGGAGGTGTTCGACGAATTGTTCGAATAGGGGTCGAGCGATGCGGCGGACGCGGTGGACATCACCGTCTTCACCCTGCTCTACGGTCTCCGGGCCGGTCCGGCCGGGTCGGGCGAGCCCCTTCCGGGCGGCACCGCCACCGGCTGACGCCCGCTCCGGGGCCGCCCGCACCCGGAGCGGCGCCGTCCGGGTCGTACCCGTCCGGGTACGGAATGGTAAATGCCGGGCGGAGTGTCAGTGCCGTGGTTCAGGATGACTGAATGTCGTACGAACTTCAGGCGCTGATCGGTTCGGCGGAGCTGCTCGCGGTGGCCGCCGCCGAGGTCCCGGCCGCCCATCTCAGTCCGCTGGCCCAGGGGTTGGCCCTGATACCGGCCACCCCCGCCTTCCTGTCCGCGCTCCAGTTCGGCCGCGGTGAACCGGGGTTCGGTGGCGAGTCCGGCTTCGACTGGTTCCCGGACGGCCTCGAACGTCGGCTCGCCGCCTGGTCCAAGGCCGGCCCGATCGCCTGCGTCGAGGCCGACTACTTCGGCGGCAGCGGCACCCAGCGCGCCGCCGTCTGGGCCGACGGCCGGCTCGACCTGGGACCGCTCGTCAGCGGCGAGTTCGAGCCCAGTCCGCCCGAGGGCAGCCCGATCTCCCGCGCCCTGCGGCGCATCGGCGCCCGCGTCGTGGACACCCGCCACCGCGACGAGTTCGAGGCGGTCGGCCTGCCGGCCCATCGCAGCACCGAGCGCTGGGCCGCCCCCGGCGGGGCGTGAACCGTTCGGAGTAGGCGCGGTGGCTGGGTCAACTGGCGTGCCCCAACGTGTGAATCAGGCATTTCGCCTGATTCGCATTGAGAGGAAGCAACACCCATGCGTGCCACCTGGATGGCCGCCGCGCTGACCGCAGCCATCGTGCTGACCCCGGTCGCCACGGCGTCCGCCACCGCCGCCGGCAACGAAGCCGCGGCCCCCCGAACGTCCCCCTTCTCCGTCACCGCCCCGGCCCTGCCGGCCTTCCCGGTGTCCGTCGCCGTCCCGGCCGTCCCCGCGCGCCCGGCCGACGCGCCGCTGCCCGTGACGGTGCCCCCGGTCGGTGCGCCGACGTCCGGTCTCCCGGCCCTGCCGGCCGCCCCGGACCTGTCCGCCGCCCCCGATCCGGGCCTGCTCCTCGGGACGGTCGGCGACCTCGTCGGCACGGTCACCGGGCTGGTCTCGTCGCTGACGTCGTCCCTCCCCGATCTCGGGGTGGTCCAGCAGCTGGTCGCCTCATTGCAGGCCGTCCTGCAGGGTCTGCTCGGCCAGCTGCCGACGCCGCCGGTGACCGTCCCGGACCCGCCGGGCGTCCCCGGTGCCTCCGCCCCGGCGCGGCCGGATCAGCTCGCCGCGCTCAAGGCGCAGGGCCAGTCCCTCGCGGACGCCGCGGCCCGCCTGGCCGCCCTCCACCCGCACCCCGCCGTCGGCTGACCCCGGCCGACGGGAGAGGCCCCCGGTCCCGAACCCGGGACCGGGGGCCTCGCCGCGTACACCCCGCGGGGTCAGCGGTAGTTGACGTACTGGATCGCGAAGTCGAGGTCCTTGCCCTTGAGCAGTGCCTGGATGGTCTGCAGGTCGTCACGGCTCTTCGAGCTCACGCGGAGCTCGTCGCCCTGGACCTGGGCCTTCACGCCCTTCGGGCCCTCGTCACGGATGATCTTCGCGACCTTCTTGGCATCGTCCTGGGAGATGCCCTCCTTCACGTCCGCGAAGATCTTGTACTCCTTGCCGGACAGCTGAGGATCCTTGGCGTCCAGCGCCTTCAGCGACAGGCCACGCTTGATGAACTTGCTCTGCAGCACGTCCAGAATGGCCTTCACCCGCTCCTCGCCGCTGGCCTTCATCTCGATCGTTTCGCCGGAGCGGCTGATCTCGGCGCCGACGTTCTTGAAGTCGAAGCGGGTGGCGATCTCACGCGAGGTCTGGTTGATCGCGTTGTCGACCTCCTGCCACTCGACCTTCGAGACGATGTCGAAACTGGAGTCGGCCATGGGTGTTGGTCTCCTTGATGCTCTGGCTTCACTGACACGGGCCGTCCCACCGGACGCCCGCTGCCCCAGCCTATCCAGCAGCACCCCGCGCCCGCCCCCGACAGCCACGCCACATCCCTTGATCATCACGTGACCAACCGGGTGGCGAACCACCCCCCGGCATCGGGTATTGTTTACGGAGTCGAACGGGGCAAGCCCCCGCGAGACACCAATCCTGGCTGGTTGCCCGAGCGGCCAAAGGGAGCAGACTGTAAATCTGCCGCGTAAGCTACGCAGGTTCGAACCCTGCACCAGCCACAGGATAAAGAAGGGCCCCTGATCTGCGGAAACGCGATCAGGGGCCCTTCTCGTTCAGTCGAACGCCCGCGATGCCCGGAGGGCCGTTTCGCGAAGTTTGTCCCACCTGTCGTCGCCTGAATCCCGGCGTTGACCAGCGGTTCCGGACCAGGCGCGGACCAGGGTCATTCGGGTCGGCGCTGCAGGCGTTCGGTGATCAGCCGGTTGGCGTGGTCTTCGTCACCGTGGATGCACTTCGCGTAGACGCGGAGCAGGACGGCGATGCTGTGCCCGGCGCGCCGTGCGCACTCGGCGGGCGCCACCCCGGAGGCCAGCCACAGCGAGATCCCGGCGTGCCGGCCGTCGTACGGCCGCTTCGCCAACGGCGTCGCCTGCTCCTCCGGGCTCAGCACCTCGGCCCGGGCCGCCGCCCACACCACCCCGTAGCCGCTCTCCTGCACCATGCCGTCGCGGAAGGTCCGGAACAGCCGGCCGTCCGGCGCCGTGCCGTACGCCGTGATGTGCTCCCGCAGCAGCTTCACCAGTTCGGGCGGGATCGGGACCGGCCGAGTCGCCTTCTCGGCGCGGTGCTTCAAGCCCCGGGGGTCGTGCGAGGCGCCGGTGTCGGTCCAGGCGGACCCCACCCGCGGGCTGTTCCCGTTGAGGTTGAGCTTCCCCCACCCCTCCGCGGGCAGCACGCAGCGGTCCTTCCGCAGGTGGACGACCTCCCCGGGGCGCATGCCCGCGTAGTAGATGCACGCGAAGAACGCCACCAGCCGGGGCCCGCGCCGCCCCTGGCGCCCGACCGCCTCCATCAGCGCGGCGGCCTGCTCCGGGCTCATCACGTACTCGGGGTCGACCTCCTCCTCGACCTGCGGCGGCTGCCACTGGACCAGCGGCAGCGGATTGGCGGTCAGCAGCCCGTCCTCGACGGCACGGCCGATGACGTGGTGGACGATCCGGCGCTTGCGCAGGATCGTGGAGGCGGCGGCCTTCGTGCCGTCCAACTTCACCGACAGCGCGGAGAGCAGCTTCCGGACCACCTTCGGGTCCTCCAGCGCGGAGACGTCCACCGAGTGCCGCGCGACCCACGCGAGCGCCTTGGCGACCTCGGCCGGCGGCTCCTCGGTCCACCGGTTCACGTTGAACGCCCAGCCGTACAGCGCCCGCCGGACGACTCGCTTGTCCGGCATTCCGGTCTTGCTGCTGACCAGCTCGAACGTCACGCTGGCCAGCGCATCGGCCCACGTCGTCCTCGTCTTCGCCGGGGCCCCGTCCCACCGGCCCTCCACGTAGTTCCGCCCGTGCTGGTACCAGCTGACGGCGCTCTCCTCCTGCTGGCGCTTGCGCAACTCGGCCAGCGGGAGCCCCGTCTCGACGTCGAACGGCTGGTGCGAGGCGACGGCTACCAGTAGCTCGGCCTTCCGGCCGTCGGCCTGGGTCTTCGTCAGGTACGACTCGGAGAACTCCCGGCCGGCCACCGTCCACCGCACCATCCACGGCGTCCGCCGGTCCGGCCGGTGACGGTGCTCCCAGAACTTCACCTTGTACGAGGTGGCCATCAGGCGGCGACCTCCTGCTCGGCCCACCACGCGTCGAGGGCACTGCGGCGGACACGGATCTGATTGTTGGGAAGCTTCATGAGCTTCGGGCCCCTCCCGCGGGCGACCATGCGGTAGAAGGCGGAGCGGGACATCTCCAGCTCTTCGAGCACCTCGGCGAGCTTGAGCTTCGGGTCCTGCGTGGGCATGGCGGCGACTCCATCGGCGAGTGCGAATGGTGGTTGCGGAGTGTTACTCGCCCTCTCGCGGACGCGGGCGGAGGGCGGAAAGTGTCAGGGATGTCAGGGGAAATCACTGACCTGCGACTTTGGGTCCTGGCGAGGCGTCAGGGATTGTCAGGGATGTCAGGGAAATTCGGCCTTTCCCTGACATCCCTGACGTGCCCTGACAGGCCGTCCGGCGGCGTTGTGGCTGGTCAGGGATTTCCCCTGACATCCCTGACGGTTACGGGGCTTCGGCCCCGTCCGTGGGGGTGCTCACGGCCGGGTGGACACGGAACGTGACAGCCGGGGTGCGGCCGCGCTGGCCGCCGGCGGAAGGCTGGTCGGTGCGGAGCCAGCCGTGCTGTTCGAGCAGAGCGAGGGCCGGTTCGATGTCGGCGACCTTCTTGAAGCGGCGGCTGCTGGCGACGGCGTCGTGGGCCTTGATGTGGGTGCGGTGGGTGCCGTCCTTCTTCGGGCGCCGGAGCCACTGGAGGAGGGCGTGGGCGTCTTCCGTGGCGGGGTCGGCGGCGATGAGGTCGAACACGGCGAGGGTGTGCGCGGTGTAGTAGTCGGCGATCTCGGCGGCCCGGTCGACGACATTGGCCTGCAGGCCGGCGCGCCAGGCGTTGCTGTCCTGGTCGCCGGCGATGTGGTCGGCGAGGTGGAGCAGGACGGCGATGCGGGCGATGTGGCCGACGAGTTTGCCGGCCCAGTCCTTGATGTGGGCGAGCGGCTGGTCGGGGCGGAGCTGGACCTCGACGCGTTCCTGCAGCTTCTCGACGGCGAGGTCGGCGGCTTGGTCCATGACGACAACCACGGGTTCGGGGAGGTCGGTCATGGCGCGGAGCAGGCGGGTCAGGTTGCGGTCGTAGGCGTTCGCGACCTTGTCGGGGATCGGGTCGGTGCGGACCTTGCGCCAGCCGAGGTTGGAGGGCGGCAGGGAGTACAAGAAGCGGGCGAGCAGGCCGCGGTCGCGGGCGCCGGGGGCGGCGCCGAGCTCCTGCAGGACGGCGGGCTGCGGGGTGACGCCGATCGTGAGCGCGGGCTTGTCGACGGTGGGCTGCTCGCGGGTGATCCGGTCGGTCTGGAGCCGCTCGCCCTTGTGGGCCTGGAGGAAGACCCCGAGGTTGGGCTTGCTGCTGTAGCGGCCGACGATGCTGTCGAACAGGTCGCCCTCGGGGGAGAGCGCGGCTAGGCACCGGTGGACACCGAGATGGTGGGTGACGGTCTCGGCGGTGATGTCCCCCGACAGCGTCAGGCGCGGGGTCGGCGGGACCACGATCTGCTCGGCGAGCATCTTCGCGGCGGAGACCTCCGCGACGAGCTGGGTCCGGTCGGCCTCCGGGTTCTTGCGCGCCTTTGCCATCAGCGCCTCGACCTCGGCCAGGGCGGCGTCCCGGGTGGTCTCGGCCTCGATGATCGCCGCCCGGGCGTCGGCCTGCAGCTCGGCCTCGACCTTGTAGACCGGGCCCATGGTGAACGCGAAGACGTCGGACTTGCGGCTGGCCGGCGGCATCGCGCAGGTCAGGTAGAGGTTCGACTGCTCGCGCCAGCCGGGCCGGATCTCCACCCCTACCCGCCCGCCGGCCGCCGTCGACAGCGCGGCCAGGGCCATGGTCGCGGCGGCGTCGGGCGGGGTCTGCGTGAACTCCGCGACCGCGTCGACGTAGGCGCCGACCCACCCGGGCAGGGCCTTCACGGGAAAGGTGGGCAGGCCGGTGTGGGAGCCGAGCGGAACGGGGTCGAGCCAGCTCTCGCCGGTGGCGAGGTCGGCGAGCGCGGCCAGGGCGGCGGCGCGCACGTCGTCCAGGTCGGCCTGGGCGTCGCCGGCGAGGTGGGCGAGGCGGCTGGTGGCGGTGTTGATGCGGCGGCGCTCGGCGGCCACGCGCACGATCTCCGCGTAGTAGTCGCCGTTCGCCGCCGTGGGTGTGGCCTCGACGCAGGTGTGCAGGTAGCCGGGCCCGCCGACCCGGGCCAGGTCGCCCTGGGTGCGCAGGACACCGGTCAGCAGCAGCGGATCCACCGGCCGGCCGCCGTCGGCCATGCGGGTGATGGTGCGCCAGATCGTCTCGTGCGCCGGGTGGTAGAACACGCCGGGGTCGCCGATCTGAGCGGCGAGCGTGGGGATCTGGGCGGGGTCGAGCAGGGCCGCGCCGATGACGGCCTGTTCGGCGGCCTTGACCTCGGCGGGTTCGGGCCGGAACGGAATCACGTTCAGAGGGCTCTCGGTCACCGCTCCCCCTCGTTGGGGAGCTGGTGGTGGTCGAGCCAGGCGAACGCGGAGGTGCTCTGGGCGCGGTTGTGGACCTCAATGGCCGCGCCCGGGACGCTGCCCGGGTGAACCCGGGCGCCGATGAGACTGGCGTACAGACGGGTGCCGTGGTGCACGCAAGCCTCGGCAGCGTCGCCGTGCTGGTCAAGGACGGTCACGGCGTCCTGCGGGCCCTGGCAGGGGCTGGCATCGCCGAGGTGGGCGGCCTCGCAGCGGGGCTGCGGCTCGGTGGCGTTTCCGGGCATGCTGGTGTCCTCTGGTCTCTGATTGGGATCGGATCCGGCCCCGCAGCAACCGCCCGTCACCCGGCAAGGTCGACGGTTGCTGCGGGGCTTTGTGTTGTGGTGGCGTCAGTAGAGGGCGCCGGGGCAGGTGTGCATGCCGATGCCCTCGGCGGCGTGGTCCCCGGCGAGTGCGATGGCAAGCTTCTGCTCCATCGCGGGGCTCCTCGTGTCGGTGAATCAGGCGGCGTTGATGCGGCTGACGATGATCGTCCGGGCGGGGTTGTCCGGGTCGGCCCGCATGACGAATCCCTCTCGGGTGGACCACTCGTCGGTGTTGTTGGCGTTGGCGTTGGCACTCTGACCTGGGCCAACGTTGGCAACGACGGGGGTCCCGGGAGGGGAGAGGAGCGGGGGGACGTCCTGGTGGTGGACGCCGGGCCCGTTGCCGTCCGGGGTGCGGACCCCCTCGCGGAACGGGACGCGGGCCTCCGAGAGGAGCGCGCGGACGGCCTTGGTGGAGCCCGTCCAGGAGGGGTGGGCGGCGCCCAGATCGGCGGCCAGCCGGGTCAGCAGAACGGAGCTGCCGGAGGCCGTCAGGGAGGCGGTCAGGGAGTGGGCCTCGACGGGGGTCGGGACGGTCGCCCGGGGGGCCTCGACGGGGCCCTCCTCGGCGGGCTCCTCCTCGACCGCGGGCACCGGCTGCTCCTGGTCCTCCTGGCCCTCGGCCGGGACGGCCTTGCCGCGGGCGGGAGCGTGGATCAGGGCGGCGATCCACCAGACCCCGAGGAGAACGCCGATCCCGGGCTGGATCCACGGGCGGGCGAGGGACCAGACCAGCGGGCCGCCGACGATCAGCAGCAGGGCCGCCCCGCCGGCGGTGTCGCCGAGCTTGCTCCGCTGCTCCTTGCGGGCGGCCTTGGCCTGCTCCAGCTCGACCTGGCGCGCCGTGACCTGCGCGGCCTCCCGGGCCTGGAGCATCGCGGCGCGCTTGACCGGGTCCGCCTCGGTCAAGAGCTTCTGGGTGAAGGCGGCCGTGGCGGCTTCGGCGGCCTGGGTGGTGATCTCGTCGCGCTTGGCCTTGAGTGCGGCGGCCTCGGCCCGGCGCTCGCGCTGGGGGGCCATCAGCTTGCGGACGAGGACGGGCGTGCCCGCGGCGAGGCCGGTGACCGGGTAGAGCAGGGTGGCGCTCAGCTTCTCGGTGGGGAAGATCTTCTCGGTCATGGCGGTCAGCCGATGAACGAGGTGATGAGCCCGCTGAGGATGCTGGCCGGGAGGGCCCAGAGTCCGCCGGCGGCGGCGAACAGGGACGGGGCGACGGCGCCGCACAGCGCGTCCTTCCACGGCTTCGGCTTGAGGCCGAACACGGCGATCGTCAGGACGGCGGCGGTGGCGCCGGTCTGCCACTCCCCGAGTGCGACGTTCCCCTGGAAAGAGCTGCTCAGCTGCTGGCCGATGCCCGCCAGCTGCTGGAACGCGGTGCCTGCGTTGGCCGACAGCAGACCGATCCCGAACGCCCAGTAGGGGATGTGCTCGTCCGCGACGTTGATCTTGTTCTTGCCACGCACGCCGACGTACAGGTACATCGTGGTGACGGTGGCGGCGCCGCCCGTGCCGAGTGCGATGAGGCTGCTCATGGTGTGTCTCCTTGGCTCAGTAGAGGGGGAGGGCGGCGAAGAGGCGGTCGGTGCCGGCGGCCACGGCCAGGCCGGAGGCGACCGGGACGCGCAGGGCGACGAGGGTCACCAGGGGCCAGGGACCCCGGACCTCGGAGACCCGCTGGCGGCCCCGGTCGCGGACCTGGAGGTCCAGGGCCCAGCCGAAGGCGGCGACCAGCAAACCGACGAAGGGCCCGCCCGGGGCGATCAGCGACACCAGGCCGGTCGCGTAGCCGCCGGTCGCGCTGATCGCAGTGAGCACGCACCAGCGGCGGAAGCGCCGGGTGCGGTCGGAGGGACCGGCGGTGCGGGCGGCGCGGCGGCGCTGGCGGCGGGCCCGGGTGCGGGCCTCGCGCCGGTCGGCGAGCTGCTGTTCGCGGTGGCGGCGGGTGCGCTGCTCGGGTGTCTCCCCGGCGGCGGCGCGCAGGGCGTCCTCCCGGGCGCGGGCCCGCTGCCGCTCCAGCTCGTGCTCGGCCTGGCGGCGGGTGGCCCGCTCCTCGGGGGTCTCAGTGATCCGCTCGGCGAGCATGTCGACCAGGCCGACGAGGTCGTCGCGGTGCTGGCCGGGCGTGAGGACCTGCTCGACGCGGTGACGCTCGGCGCGCTGCTCGGCGGTTTCGCCGGCGGCGGCGAAGAGGGCGTCGCGTTCGGTGCGCTGCTCGGCGATCAGGGTCTCGTAGTGGACCTGCTCGCGGGCCGCGCGCTGGGCCTCGGTCTCGGTCAGGAGCAGGTTCACCTGCTGCCCGACCTGCGAGGCGATCGTCGGGACCTGCTCGGACAGGATCCGGCCGACCGGGGCCCAGAACGCCTGCGCGGCGGCCTCGAAGGAAGGCCGTCCGGCGGGCTGGTCGCCGCCGAGCGGGACCGGGGTGTGCACGACGGGGCCGGACTTGCGCCACCACTCGTCGACCGTCGGCCCGGTGCCGGCTGCGGCGGGCGGGCTCTGGGGCGGGACCGTCGGCGGCGCCGACGGCATCGGCGGAACGGGCGGGGCCGACGGGGCGGAGGCAGGAGGGGCGAGGGTGACGAGCCTCTGAAGGATGTCAGCCAGGTCGTCGTCCCAGTCGCCGTTGTGAGGGGTGGTCATCGGTTCGACCCCCGGCGGATCAGCTCGCGGACGGCGATGCCGGCGATGGCGGTGTCGAGGAGGATGAGGAACAGGATCAGCAGGTAGCCCATGGAAACTCCCAGGTCAGAGAGGATGCGCGCCCCGCACACCGGAGGGTGTGCGGGGCGCGCGTCGGGGAGTGGGTCAGGAGGAGCGCCACCAGGCGCGGGGGGACTCGGCGCGGTGCCAGGCGGTGGTCGACTGGCTGGAGCGGCGGGAGTCGATCTGGCGCTGCCCGGCGCGGTCCGCCTCGCGGACGGCTTTCGCGCGCCGCTGCTGGCCGGACTTGGGCGGCTTCGGGTCGCGGCCGAACATCAGCGCTGCCTGATGCGGCCGACGAGGACGAACGGCTCGCCGTCGACCACGCACATCGCGGTGAACTCGCCGGGGCAGGCGCCGCCGCTCCTGGCGTCGGTGACGACCAGGCGCGAGCACCACGGCTCGCGGATCAGGCCGCTGACCACGTCCAGCGGCACGGGGTCGGCGACGCGGTAGGCGATGCCGTCGCGGCGGACGGTGCCGACCAGCGGCAGGGAAGTGATCGCCTTCATTTCTGCTCGCCCTCCCAGGCGGCCTTCTCGGTGAGGAAGGCGCGGTGGATCGGGTCGCCGACCGGGCACGGCTGCCCGTCCTGGCACGGCTCGCAGGAGGCGGTGTGCTCCGTGGCGGTCCGGAAGGCGGCCATGTAGGTGATGAACTGCGGGTCGGACACGGGCACGGTCACGATGCCTGCTCCTCAGCGGTCGTGGTGGGGACGGCGTGCAGGGCGGGCCGGACGGCGGGGTGTTCCTTGTAGCGGGCGGCGATCCAGCCGACGGACCAGCCGGTCAGCTCCACCGCCTGGCGCTGCGGCAGCCCGGCCTCGACGGCGGCCGTAACCACCTCGCGGGCCTGCTCCTCCGGCAGGCGCTCGGCGGCCGGGCCGGCGGACAGCAGCTCGGCGCGGGCGCGCTCGGCGGCCTCCCGCTCGTGCCGCTCACGGTCGGCCCGGGCGGCGTGCTCACGGTGCTCACGCTCGCTCGCCTCACGCTCACGACGCTCGCGGTCGGCCCGCTCGGCGGCCTGCTGCCGTGCGTGCTCCTCGCGTGCCGCGGCCTCTCGGCGGGCGGTCTCCTCGCGTTGGTCGCGGGCCATGTTCGCGTCGTGCTCACGCTGCTCATGGGCGAGCCGGGCTTCGTGTTCACGGCGCTCACGGTCGCCTCGCTCGGCGGCCTTGAAGCGCTCGATGCGGTCGGCCCGCTCCTCCTGCCGCCGGGCCTCGGCCCGCTGTTCGCGCTGCTCGCGCTCGGCCTGCTCAGCGGCCTCTCGGGTAGCCAGCGCGGCGCCGATCGCGCGCCGGTAGGCGAGGGAGGTTTCGGCCGTGACGATCAGCAGCAGCGGCGCCACCGCGTGGACTGCCACCCCGACCGGATCTCGGTCCAGGGCGGAGAGACCCACGTTGAGCAGCACCGTCATGAGGCCGGTCATCCAGCGCAGGACCACCGGCCAGCGCCCGCCGTCGCCGTTCAGGCGGGCAAGCGTGGCATCCATGCGCACCACGATCACCACCGCCGCATCCACGACGAGCGGCAGGATCGGCGCCGTCCACCCCCACCCCTTCGGCGTGTGGCCGGCCATGAGCGGGGTCACCGTGAGCACGCTGTACAGGACCGCGCCGAACGTGATCGCCCACGTTCCGGCGGTCAGCGCGCGCTCGGCCGAACGGATCTGAGCGGGACTCATCGCCGTCTTCATCGCGGCCTCCGATCCGGGCGCCGTGAGTGGCCGGTGAGCACGTCCACGGCGGCCGTGAGCACGGCGAACACGCTGGCGTTCACGCCGCCACCCGGGCAGCGCTCGCGATGCGGCGGATGGCGGCCGGCCTCCGCAGCGGCACCGGCGCCGACCGCAGCAGACGCTCGGCGAAGACGGCCAGCTCCGGGTCCTCCCGCCGCAGGTCCGCCAGCATCGAGCGTGCCGCGTCCAGCCGGGCCGCGCGCTCGATCTCGTCCTCGCCGGGCATCCCGGCGAACAGCTGCTCGTCCACGCCGAGCGCCAATTCGGCGAACTCGTCGTCGTCCGCGGCCGTCTGGCCCGCGATAATCAGCCTCATGGGCCTACCTCTTCTCTGGGGTGTGGGCCCGTGAGGGGTCGCCGCGCTCCGGCCAAGGAAGGCGCGGTGACCCCGTTCTCACAGGCCCGTCCAACGTGCGATCAACAGCACTGACCACTCGGTTGCCCGGGCGTGGCCAGCAGGTCTGCGCCCTTGAAGGCGGGCGCGGCCTCTTGATCAGGTCTCCGATCTGACAAGGCGCCGGGATGCCTCGGCCCGATCTGTCCCGGGCCCCTTCGCCCTGGGCGCGGCAGAAGGCCGGCCATTCATGGGCGCGTTCGTGCAGGTCAGAGCAGCCCAAAGAAGGCCTCTCTGTGTCACCCCTGTCTCACTCGGTGCGACACTCACAACATAGAGAACCTGCTTAGGCAGGTCAAGAGAGTTGGGTTTCTCGCGCCTGTTGGGCACCTGCCCTAGCATTGGTCCATGGCCTTGGACCCGGACGACTCGCGCCCCCCGTATCAGCAGGTCAGCAGCTCTCTGCGGGCCTCGATCCTCACCAAGAAGCCGGGCTTCGAGACCGGCGACAAGCTCCCCTCAGGCCCCGAGCTGGCGAAGCACTTCGGCGTGGCGCGCGGCACGGTGGACAAGGCGCTCGACCTGCTCCGCACCGAGGGGCTGATCGTGACCCGGCAGGGGAGCGGCTCCTTCGTGCGGGAGCGGACGTCCCGACCGGTCGGGCTGCGGCCTCACCTCGAAGCCGCCTTCGAGCAGCAGCAGGTGACCCTCGACTTCGCCGGCTTCTCCAGCGAGACGCTGCACAACGCGCTTCAGGAGCCGCTCGACAAGGTCCGCTCCGGGCGACTGGCACCGGAGTCCATCGCGGTCCGCCTGCTGCTGCCGGACACCACCGCGCCGATGGCCGTGCCGGTTCTCGTCGACGGGCTCCAGGACGAGGCCGCCCTCCGGCAGCGCGCCCGCAACATCGCCCTGACGAACGCCGGCGGCATCGCCCACTCGGTGGAGATGCTGGCCGAGCTGGGCCTCGTCCAGAAGGCGAGCGTTCAGGTCAAGGTGCACCGCGCGTCCAGCCTGTTCAAGCTGTACATCCTGAACCGGTCGGAGGCGTTCTTCGGCTTCTACCCGCTTCGCGAGCGCACTGTGGCGATCGACGACACCGACCACACCTTCTACGACGTGACCGGCAAGGACACCACCCTGTTCCACCACGCCGCCGGCCCGGACGACGCCTCGCTCGGATCGCAGTACGTCCAGCAGGCCCAGATGTGGTTCGACAGCGTGTGGAGCACGATCGCGTACGAGCGGCAGTCATGAACGCCACCCCTCAGCAACTCGCCGACGTGCTGCGGCCGGTGAAGCACGTGCTGCTCGACTTCGACGGCCCGGTGTGCTCGGTGTTTGCCGGGCTGCCAGCTGCCGAGGTGGCACGACGTCTCCGCGAGGGGCTCGTTGGAGAGCAGACTCCACTTGAGGGAGAGGTTGAGACGGACCCGCTTGCCCTGCTTCGGCTCATCGCTGATGCCAGGCCGGATATCGCAGCGCGCGTTGACGCGGCGCTGGCGGCGCTGGAGACGATGGCTATCCAGGTTGGCAAGCCGAATCCTGGCGGAGAAGCGGTTCTGTTGGCTTGCGTGCGCTCTGGCCGATCGGTCTCAGTGGTCAGCAACAATGCGGGGGTGGCGATCGAGGCCTACCTCTCCGATCGCGGGTTGAGTGGCTATGTTACTGGCGTCCATGGGCGCGTCCCCGGTGACCCGTCATCCATGAAGCCGAGCCCGCGCCTCCTCATGGAGGCCATGGAGGCTGTTGGCGCCAAGTCGGCTGATTGCGTGTTCATTGGCGATGCCGCTCGGGATGTGGAAGCCGGTAAAGCTGCGGGCGTGCCAACGATCGGCTACGCAAACAAGCCCGGGAAGGAAGCCAAGCTTGCCGCTGCCGGAGCAGCGGTCATTGTCGATTCGATGGAGGAAATCGAAGCCGCCCTGGTCTAGTGCAACCACGCAACAGTCCGGGCCGCTGATGCTGTCCGGCCCGGCCTTGGCGGCTCGTAGCTGTATGGATATTGCGTTCAAATTTGATCACGCTATTGTAATGCTACCCAGAGACTTCTGGGCCTCTGAAGCGAATTGCTTCTCGGCCTCCGTTGCTGACCGATTTGCGCTGCCTACTCGGAGGCGCATCTGATCCTCTTCGCCCTCGGTGAGAGCCCTTGACTCGCGCCGTGGCACCATTTGATCAACGTATCCCCAGTAGGCGGTGATTGCTGATACGTAGGCATCGGCCGCCTCTGCCACGCCAAAAGGGCCAGATATCTGAACCGGAGCATGCGTGCTGATCAGGTGCATCATAGCGTTGCGTGCTGCCTGGGATGCGCCAGCTACGGCGTTGGGCGCTGATGAATCGGTTGCGATAATTTGCGCCAGGTTTCGCAGATCGTCACGCGCGGTATGGGCGGCGTGTAGAAATGCCAGATACGCGGACTCCCTGCGCTCGCGAAGCCAGGTTTGATGCTCAACCTGGATGGAGTGCATGCGAGACCGGCCTTCCGCCTCGACTTGGCGTATTTGCTCTCGCTCCCGTGCGGCTTCCGTGCGCTTCTGCGACCGACTGTTGATCCAACCCGTGAGGGCTCCGCCCGCAAGTGTTCCGCCGACACCCACGATCGAAATAATGAGCGATGAGTCTGCCATGGCGAGCCATTCTGCCAGGCTTGCGCATTTACTTGAAGGCTTCGCGCGGGCTCAACGGGTGTAGAGCGGTTTGGCTAGCCGCTCGGGTAGGGCTGGGGGTCCGCAGCGTTCTCCCTGCAGCCAGTGCGGAGGCGGCATCCCGGTGCCTTGGAGCGAGCAAGATCCGGACCAGCGGCGGACCAAAGGTGGCTGCGTGAGGTAAGGCGCCGCTTCCTGCGCAGGTCGGAGGTGGTGTGATGTGAGGGCGGCCGACGGCCTGTAAATCTGCCGGCATAGCCTACGTAGGTTCGAACCCTACACCAGCCACTGGATTACCAGACCGGCCCTGAGCAGCGGAAACGCCGCTCAGGGCCGGTTCTGTTGTGTCCGCGGACGCGCCCCGGGGGCCGGCCCGCGCGGTGCCGGGGTGTCAGAAGAGCGTGGGTGCCGGAGGGTCGGGGGCGACTCCGGGGAGGGCGTCCTGCCAGGCGGTGGCCCGGGAGAGCGGGAGGGCGCGCATGCTCGCCTCGCAGAGGACGAGGGAGCGCCGGTCCCTCTTGTGGTCGTGGATGACGCCGTAGCCGGAGCGGCGCGTGGGCATCAGGGCGACCGGTCGGCCGCAGGCGGGGCACTGGACTCGGGGTGCGCGCATGGGGACAGCCTGCCCGAGGGGACCGACAGCGGCGGACGGGCGGTGGTGGTCTTGCTCACGGCACGGGCCCTCCCGCTCACGGGCCCGCGAGCAGGAGGGCGGTGGCGGCGGGGGTGTCGGGGGCGGTGTGGGTGGGGGTGGGGTGGGACGGGGGGAGCGGCGGCGGCGGGGTGGGGGTGATCCAGATGGAGCGGATGCCGGTGGCGTGGGCCCCCAGGAGGTCGGTGGCGGGGTTGTTGCCGACCATCCAGGCGTCGGGGGTGAGGGTGCGGCCGAGGCGGGCGGCGGCCAGTCGGAAGATCTCGGGGGCGGGCTTGCGGGTGCCGGCCTCCTGGGAGACGCAGACGGTGTCGACGGCGGTGAGCAGGCCGGTCCGGGCGAGTTTGGCGCGTTGGATGTCGGTGCTGCCGTTGGTGACGACGCCGATGGTCCAGCCGGCCTCGCGCAGCGCGGCGAGGGCGGCGGGGACGCCGGGGATCAGGTGGGTGCGGGCGGCCTCGCCGGCGACGTGTTCCTCCCAGAGGGTCTCGCCGGACTGCGCCAGGCCGTAGCGGGCGACGATCCGGGCGAAGCCGGCGGGGGAGCGGTCGGCCCGGAGGAGCGTGAAGACGGCGGGGGCGGCGTCGGGGGGGAGGCCGTGGGTGGCGCAGAAACCGGGGGTCCAGGCGTCCGGGCCGCCGTCGCGTTCGACCAGGGTGTGGTCGAGGTCGATGAGGAGGAGGGGCCCGGGGCCGGTGGAGCGGTCCGTGCGCGGAACGTGCTGGTTCATGTGCGGAGCGTAGCCCGGCCGGCGCTTCGGCATTATTGCGCATTACTTGCAATTGCTGGATACAGGCAGCAAAGTGTTCTCCGAGGGGTGGGGTGGGCCGTTCAGCCTCCCTGTCGAGTGGTCCCGGGCGTGCCAAGGCGCCCCGGGAGTCCTCCGTCCGAGCTGATCGTCTTCCCAACCGGCGCCCGCCGGGACAACGGCCCGCCCACCCCGCCAACCCTCCCCGTCCGCTCCCCGGCAGGCTTCGTGGCGACGCACCGGCGAGGTGTCGGCGAGCCGTCAACGAGCCGTCAAGGACGCCCGGCGGTGCGTCAGGAACGCGTAGGGAGTCCGGGGCGAGGCGCCCGGGGCCCGCAGGATCGGAGCAGTACCCGACTGCGGAGGTCCCGTCCGATGTCCAGCGCCACCACCCCGGTTGTCACCGCCGAACCCGAGCCCCCGGATACCGGCGCGGCCCCGGAGGACCGCCACCGGCTGACCGCACTGGGCGGGCTGGCGGCGCTGTCACTGGACGCGATGGCGTCGGTGGCCTACGGGCCGGAGTCGATCGTGCTGGTGCTGGCGGCGGCCGGCGCGTACGGCCTGGGTTTCACGCTCCCGGTGACGGCGGCGATCGCGGTGCTGCTGGCCGTGCTGGTGGCCTCCTACCGGCAGGTGATCGCGGCGTTCCCGGACGGCGGCGGCTCGTACGCGGTGGCCAAGGCGCACCTGGGGCGGCGGACCGCGCTGACGGCGGCGGCCTCCCTGGTCATCGACTACGTGCTGAACGTGGCGGTGTCGGTGACGGCCGGGGTGGCGGCGCTGACCTCGGCGGTGCCGGGCCTGTACGGGGACCGGGTCTGGCTCTGCCTGGGCGTGCTCGCCCTGGTGACCGCGGTGAACCTGCGGGGCATCGCGGAGTCGGCGCGCTGGTTCCTGGCGCCGACCGCGGTGTTCGTGCTGTCGATCCTGGCGATCGTCGTGGTCGGGTTTTTCCGGGACGCGCCGGCGAGTACCGAGGCCGCCGCCGGGCACGCGTCCGTGCTGGCCGGCAACGCCACCGCGGTGGGCGCGCTGCTGCTGCTCAAGGCCTTCGCGGCCGGCTGCTCGGCCCTGACCGGCGTGGAGGCGGTGGCGAACGCCGTCCCGTCCTTCCGCGCGCCGGGCGTGAAGCGCGCGCAGCGTACGGAGGTCGCGCTCGGCGCGCTGCTGGGCGTGATGCTGATCGGACTGGCCGTGCTGATCGGCCGCTTCCACCTCCAGCCGGTCGAGGGCGTCACCGTCCTCGCCCAGCTCGCCGACGCGTCGCTGGGCCACGGCGCCGGCTTCTACCTGGTGCAGTTCGCCACCGTCGTCCTGCTCGGGCTGGCCGCCAACACCTCCTTCGGCGGGCTGCCCGTCCTGCTCCACCTGCTCGCCCGGGACAACCACCTGCCGCACGTCTTCGCCCTGCGCGCCGACCGCCAGGTCCACCGCCACGGCGTGCTCTTCCTCGCCGGCGTCTCGGCGGTGCTGCTGGTCGGTTCGGGCGGCGACGTCAACAGCCTCGTCCCGCTGTTCGCGATCGGGGTGTTCGTCGGCTTCACCGTCTGCCAGGTCGGCATGGTCCGCCACTGGTTCCTGGAGAGGCCGGCGCGCTGGCGGGCCAGGGCAGCCCTGAACGGCTTCGGCGCGCTGCTCACCGGGGTGGCCGCCGTCGTCGTCACCGGCACCAAGTTCACCGAGGGCGCCTGGGGCATCTGCCTGGCCCTGCCGCTGCTGGTGGTGCTCTTCGAGGCGATCCACCGCGGCTACGCCCGGATCGGCGAGCGCCTGGAACTCGGCCGCGTCCCCGGCCCGCTCACCCCGCAGCGCAGCCTGGTCGTCGTCCCGGTCACCGCGATCACCCGCCTCACCCGCGACGCCCTCTCCGCCGCGCTCTCGCTCGGTGACGAGGTCATGGCCGTCACCGTGGTCCACGAGCCCGCCGAGGCCGAGGCGCTGCGCCGGGACTGGGAGCTCTGGCAACCGGGCGTGCCGCTGGTGGAGGTCCCGGACGACCACCGCCGGCTCGGTCCGCCGATCGCCGCCTTCGTCAACCGGCTGGCCGCCGAGCACGCCTACGACCGCCTCACCGTGCTGATCCCCGAGGTCGAGCCGGTGCGTCCCTGGCAGTGGGCGCTGCAGAACCGGCGCGGCGCCGTGATCGACCGGGCCCTGCGCCGCCACACCGACGCGGTGGTCTGCCGACTGCGGATGCGGATGTAGGGGGCGGGAGGGGGTGGGGCGAGGCGGGGTCGGATGCGAGGCGACTGGTGAAATAGACGTCTATGTCGTAAATGTCCTATCCGATCGTCATATCTTGACGATGTCTTAACGGGCCCCCTTAACGCCCCCGAAACGCCCCCCACTCGCCCGGCACGCGCCCCACATAGCGGCTTCCACCTGCGGGAACACCCCTCCCAATGGGCGCGTCGGGCCCTCGTGGCACTCCGCCCGGGCCCATTGCCGGCCCGTGCCAGGCCCTTACGCTCGCCCATGTGTTCAACGTGCCCCAGGCGCTCAAGCGCCTAGTGATCGGCAGAGCCATGCGCAGCGAGGAGCTGGGCGAGACGCTGCTCCCCAAGCGGCTGGCGCTGCCGATCTTCGCTTCCGACCCGCTCTCCTCGGTCGCCTACGCGACCCAGGAGATCCTGCTGGTGCTCACCGTCGGTGGCACCGCCTTCCTGTACCTGACCCCGTGGGTCGCGGCCGGCGTGGTCGCCCTGATGGCGGTCGTGGTGATGTCCTACCGCCAGGTCGTGCACGCCTACCCGAGCGGCGGCGGCTCGTACGAGGTGGTGTCCCGCAACCTGGGCGCCAACTCGGGCCTGGTGGTGGCGGCTTCGCTGCTGGTCGACTACGTGATGACGGTCGCGGTGTCGGTGGCCTCGGGCGTCGACAACATCATCTCGGCGCTGCCCTCGCTGGCCGACCACCGGGTCGAGCTGGCGGTCGGCTTCGTCGTGCTGCTCGCGGCGATGAACCTGCGCGGGGTGCGGGAGTCCGGCAAGGCCTTCGCCGCGCCGACGTACCTGTTCATCGGCGGGATGCTGCTGATGGTGGTCACCGGCCTGATCAAGGCGGCCTTCGGGGACACCCCGGTGGCGGCCAGCGCCTCGTACGGGATCCTGCCGGTGGACGGCAAGGACACCCTCGCCGGCCTCGGACTGCTGATGCTGGGCCTGCGGGCCTTCGCCTCCGGCTGCACGGCGCTGACCGGCGTGGAGGCGATCTCCAACGGCGTACCGGCCTTCCGGGCCCCCAAGTCGAAGAACGCCGCCGCGACGATGGCCGTGATGGGCACCACGGCCGTGGTCATGTTCGTCGGCATCACCGCGCTGGCGCTGATGTCCAAGGTCCACATCACCGACGACGCCTGCGCGCTGACCGGCTTCCCCGGGGACTGCCACACCGCGCCGCAGCAGACCGTGATCGCCCAGCTGGCGGCCGCGATCTTCGGCGGGGACCAGAGCATCCTCTTCTACTTCATCCAGGCCGTCACCGCGCTGGTGCTGATCCTGGCGGCCAACACCGCCTTCAACGGCTTCCCGCTGCTGGCCTCGATCCTGGCCGAGCACCGCTACCTGCCGCGGCAGATGCACACCCGCGGCGACCGCCTCGCCTTCTCCAACGGCATCATCGCGCTCGCGGTGGTGGCCGGCGGGCTGCTCTGGCTGTACGACGCGGACGTCACCAGCCTGATCCACCTCTACATCCTGGGCGTCTTCACCTCCTTCACGCTCTCCCAGATCGGCATGGTGAAGCACTGGAACCGCGTGCTGCGCACCGAGACCGATCCGGCCGTGCGCGGCTCGGCCCAGCGGTCGCGGGTGATCAACGCCTTCGGCGCGGTCACCACGGCGCTGGTGCTGGTCATCGTGCTGCTCACCAAGTTCACCCAGGGCGCCTGGCTGGCCGTGGTCGCGGCGGTCGTGCTCTGGGTGATGATGCGGGGCATCCGCCGGCACTACGACAGCGTCGCCGAGGAACTGGCGGTGGACGACCCGCACGCGGACTCGGTGCCGCCCTCCAAGGTGCACGGGATCGTGCTGGTCTCCAAGCTGCACAAGCCCACGCTGCGGGCGCTCGGCTACGCCCAGGCGTTCCGGCCGGACTCGCTGGAGGCGCTGACCGTGGCGGTCGAGCAGGAGGCCACCGGCGAGTTGGAGCGGCAGTGGCAGGAGCTGGACGTCCAGGTGCCGTTGAAGGTGCTGGACTCGCCGTACCGGGAGATCACCAAGCCGGTGGTGGCGTACGTGCGCGAGTACCGCCGGACCAGCCCCCGGGACGTGGTGGCCGTGTTCATCCCCGAGTACGTGGTCGGGCACTGGTGGGAGCACCTGCTGCACAACCAGTCGGCGCTCTGGCTGAAGAGCAGGCTGCTGTTCACCTCGGGCGTGATGGTGATCAGCGTGCCGTGGCAGCTCACCTCCTCCAACAAGGCGTACCACCCCTCCCGCCGGGCCCCCGGCGCGGTGCGCCGCGGTGAGCCGGCGGCGCGGTCGGAGTACGAGAAGCTGCCGGCGCCCGAGAACGCCTGAGACCTCGCCGCCGAGAGCCCCGGACCGCACGGTCCGGGGCTCTCGGCGTACCCGGCGAGCGGTCGCGGGCGCCGCCCCGGGGCCGTCCGCGACCCGCCCCGGGGCCGTCCGCGACCCGCCCCGCAGGCCGTCCGCGACCGGCCCGCCGGCCACCCCGCCGAGCCGCCGTATGGAGCCCGTCAACAATCGAACGGGCGCCGTATGGAGGCCGTCAAGAACGGCGGTAACGGTCCGTAGGGGCGGTTGGCTGGCCTAGCCGGCCCGCCGCCGGTGCCGCGTCGACCGCCCGCAGGGCCTGGCCGCGGCCACCCCCGAACCACTGTGGTGGAGCCCATGTCCGATCTCATCTACGTCGGTGTCACGGTCGCCGTGTTCGCCGTCATCGCCCTGATCGCGCGGGGGGTGGAGAAGCTGTGAGCGCGGAGAACATCGCAGGTCTCATCGTGGCCGTCGCCCTCGTCGGCTACCTCGTCGTCGCGCTGATCTACCCGGAGAAGTTCTGACATGAGCTCCACTCTCGCGGGCTGGTTGCAGGTCATCGCCCTGGTGGGCGCCCTGGCCCTGTGCTACCGGCCGCTGGGCGACCACATCGCCCGCATCCTGACCACCTCCAAGCACCTGAGAGCCGAGCGCGGCCTGTACAAGGTCATCGGTGTGGACGGTGACGCCGACCAGCGCTGGCCGGTCTACCTGCGCTCGGTGCTGGCGTTCTCGGCCGTCTCCGTGCTCTTCCTCTACGGCCTGATCCGGCTCCAGGGCCACCTGCTGCTGAGCCTCGGGGTCCCGCAGATGTCGGGGCACCAGGCGTGGAACACCGCGATCTCGTTCACCGCCAACACCAACTGGCAGTCCTACAGCGGCGAGTCCGCGATGGGTCACCTGGCGCAGATGGCGGGTCTGGCGGTGCAGAACTTCGTCTCCGCTGCGGTGGGCATCGCCGTCGTGGCGGCGCTGATCCGGGGCTTCACCCGCAACCGGACGGACCGGGTGGGCAACTTCTGGGTCGACCTGACCCGGATCACCCTGCGGCTGCTGCTGCCGATCTCGATCGTGTTCGCCCTGGTCCTGGTGGCGAACGGCGTGGTGCAGAACTTCCACGGCTTCCACGAGGTGGCCACCCTGGCGGGCGACCCGCAGGCGATCCCGGGCGGGCCGGTGGCCTCGCAGGAGGTCATCAAGCTGCTGGGCACCAACGGCGGCGGCTTCTTCAACGCCAACTCGGCGCACCCGTTCGAGAACCCCACCGGGTTCACCAACCTGCTGCAGGTCTTCCTGATCCTGCTGATCCCGTTCGCGCTGCCGCGCGCCTTCGGCAAGATGGTGGGCGACAACCGGCAGGGCTACGCGATCGTCGCGGTGATGGGCCTGTTCTGGGTGGCCTCGGTCGCGCTGATCACCTTCTTCGAGTCGCGGCACTCCGGTGCGGCGATGCAGGCGGCCGGCGGCGCGATGGAGGGCAAGGAGCAGCGGTTCGGCATCGCGGCGTCCAGCCTGTTCGCGGCGTCGACGACGCTGACGTCGACGGGCGCGGTGAACTCCTTCCACGACTCGTACTCGCCGTTCGGCGGCGGGCTGACGATGTTCAACATGATGCTGGGCGAGATCGCGCCCGGCGGCACCGGTTCGGGCCTGTACGGGATGCTGGTCCTGGCGATCGTCGCGGTCTTCGTGGCCGGTCTGATGGTCGGCCGCACGCCGGAGTACCTGGGCAAGAAGCTGGGCGGGCGGGAGATGAAGTTCGCCTCCCTCTACATCCTGACCACGCCGACGATCGTGCTGGTCGGTACGGGCGTCGCGATGGCGCTGCCCGGCGAGCGGGCCGGGATGCTCAACTCCGGTGCGCACGGCTTCTCCGAGGTGCTCTACGCGTTCACCTCGGGCGCGAACAACAACGGTTCGGCGTTCGCGGGGATCACGGTGAACACCGACTGGTACGACACCGCGATCGGCCTGGCGATGGTGTTCGGGCGGTTCCTGCCGATGGTCTTCGTCCTGGCACTGGCCGGCGCGCTCGCGCAGCAGCAGCCCGTCCCCGCCACCCCGGGCACCCTGCCCACCCACAAGCCGCTGTTCGTGGGCCTGCTGTCGGGCGTCGTCCTGATCGTCGTCGGCCTCACCTACTTCCCGGCCCTGGCTCTCGGGCCGATCGCGGAAGGTCTCTCCTGATGTCGTCCACCCTTACCGACAAGCCGGCCACGCAGCCGGAGGCGCCCGCCGCGGCGCCGCACAGAGTCTCCGGCGGCCTGCTGGACCCGAAGCTGATCGTCTCCTCGCTGCCCGACGCGGTGAAGAAGCTCGATCCCCGGGTGATGGTCAAGAACCCGGTGATGTTCGTGGTCGAGGTCGGCTCGGTGGTCACCACCGTCGCCGCGATCGCCGATCCGTCGGTGTTCGCCTGGTCGATCACGGTCTGGCTCTGGCTGACCACGATCTTCGCCAACCTGGCCGAGGCGGTGGCGGAGGGCCGCGGCAAGGCGCAGGCGGACACCCTGCGCAAGACCAAGACCGACACGATGGCCCGCCGCCTCACCGACTGGCCGAGGAGCCGCGCCGAGGAGGAGGTGTCCGGCACCGCCCTCCGACTGGGCGACCACGTGGTGGTCGAGGCCGGGCAGATCATCCCCGGCGACGGTGACGTCGTCGAGGGCGTCGCCTCGGTGGACGAGTCGGCGATCACGGGCGAGTCCGCGCCGGTGATCCGCGAGTCGGGCGGCGACCGCTCGGCCGTGACCGGTGGCACCAAGGTGCTCTCCGACCGGATCGTGGTGAAGATCGCCTCGGAGCCCGGCAAGTCCTTCATCGACCGGATGATCGCCCTGGTCGAGGGCGCGGCCCGGCAGAAGACGCCGAACGAGATCGCGCTGAACATCCTGCTGGCCTCGCTGACGATCGTCTTCCTGATCGCGGTCGTCACGCTCCAGCCGATGGCCACCTACGCGGGCGCGCCGCAGTCGATGATCGTGCTGGTCGCCCTGATCGTGGCGCTCATCCCGACCACCATCGGCGCGCTGCTGTCGGCGATCGGCATCGCGGGCATGGACCGGCTGGTCCAGCGCAACGTGCTGGCGATGTCCGGCCGGGCCGTCGAGGCGGCGGGCGACGTCAACACCCTGCTGCTCGACAAGACCGGCACCATCACCCTCGGCAACCGCCAGGCCGCCGAGTTCCAGCCGGCTCCCGGTGTGAGCCAGGAAGAGCTGGCCAGTGCGGCGCAGCTGTCGTCGCTGGCGGACGAGACGCCGGAGGGCCGCTCGATCGTCGTGCTCGCCAAGACCGAGTACGGTCTGCGGGCGCGCGCCCAGGGCGAGTTGACGCACGCCACCTGGGTGCCGTTCACCGCGCAGACCCGGATGTCCGGCGTCGACCTGGACGAGGCCGACGGTGTGCACCAGGTCCGCAAGGGCGCGGCCGCCGCCGTCTCCAACTGGGTGACGGAGCAGGGTGGTTCGGTCGGTTCGGAGGTGTCGGCGCTGGTCGACGGCATCTCCGCCGCCGGTGGCACCCCGCTGGTGGTGGCGACCAAGGCGGGCACGGCTCCGGCCAAGGTCCTGGGTGTCATCCACCTCAAGGACGTGGTCAAGGAGGGCATGCGGGAGCGGTTCGACGAGCTGCGCCGGATGGGCATCAGGACCATCATGATCACGGGTGACAACCCGCTGACCGCCAGGGCGATCGCGGAGGAGGCGGGCGTGGACGACTTCCTCGCCGAGGCCACCCCCGAGGACAAGATGGCCCTGATCAAGAAGGAGCAGGCCGGCGGCAAGCTGGTCGCGATGACCGGCGACGGCACCAACGACGCCCCCGCCCTCGCGCAGGCCGACGTCGGTGTCGCGATGAACACCGGGACCATGGCGGCCAAGGAGGCCGGCAACATGGTCGACCTGGACTCCAACCCCACCAAGCTGATCGAGATCGTCGAGATCGGCAAGCAGCTCCTGATCACCCGCGGCGCGCTGACCACCTTCTCGATCGCCAACGACGTCGCGAAGTACTTCGCGATCATCCCGGCGATGTTCGCGGCGGTCTACCCGGGCCTGGACAAGCTCAACATCATGGGCCTGCACAGCCCGCAGTCCGCGATCACCTCGGCGATCGTCTTCAACGCCCTGGTCATCGTCGGCCTGATCCCGCTCGCCCTGCGCGGTGTCAAGTACCGTCCGTCCGACGCCAGTTCGCTGCTGCGTCGCAACCTCGGGCTGTACGGCTTCGGTGGGCTGGTGGTCCCGTTCGTCGGGATCAAGCTGATCGACCTCGTCGTCCAGTTCATCCCCGGCCTGAGCTGAGAGAGGAGAACCCAGATGTCCAAGCCCCTGCCCACCACCGTGCGCACGCACTTCACCGCACTGCGGATGCTGCTGGTGATGACGGTGATCCTCGGCCTTGCCTACCCGCTGCTGATCGCCGGCATCGGCCAGGTCGCCTTCGGTGACAAGGCCAACGGCTCGATCGTGAAGACCGCCGACGGCAAGGAGGTCGGCTCCAGCCTGCTGGGACAGAACTACGACCTGCCCAAGCAGAACCCGGACGACGCCGAGGAGGCCGCCGTCCCGGACCCGAAGTGGTTCCAGCCCCGGCCCTCCGCCGGGGGCCACGACCCGCAGAGCTCCGGCGCCTCCAACCAGGGCCCCAACAGCGAGGACCTGGCCACGGCGATCGAGGAGCGGCGCAAGGCCGTCGCCGCGTTCGACGGTGTCGACCCGGCGAGCGTGCCGGTGGACGCGGTCACCGCCTCCGGCTCCGGCCTCGACCCGCACATCTCCGTGGCCTACGCCAAGGGGCAGGTCGACCGGGTCGCCAAGGCCCGCGGCAACGTCTCGGCCGAGACGTTGAACAAGCTGGTCGAGAAGTACACCGAGAGCCGCTCGCTCGGCTTCCTCGGTCAGCAGGGCGTCAACGTCGTCCTCCTCAACACCGCACTGGCGCAGCAGAAGTGACGGCCGGTCGGCTGGATCCGTGAGACAGGCCGACCCGGGCCGGGGCACCACCCCGCGCCCGGGTCGGCCGCCGTACGTCCCGACCCTCGTACGAAGACGAAAGAGCAGCGCCCATGGCCCGCGACCTCACCCCCGGCACCGGCCCCCGCCGTGGCCGGCTGAGGGTGTACCTCGGTTCCGCCCCCGGTGTCGGCAAGACCTACCGGATGCTGGACGAGGCCCAGCGCAGACGGGCCCGTGGTGCGGACGTCGTGGTCGGCTACATCGAGTGCCACGGGCGCAGGTACACCGAGGGCCTGGTGGACGGGCTGGAGGTGCTGCCACGGGTCGGACGGACCTACCGGGACGCCGAGTTCGAGGAGATGGACCTCGACGCGGTGCTGCGGCGAAGGCCCACGGTGGTCCTGGTGGACGAGCTCGCGCACACCAACGTCCCCGGCGGCCGGCACGCCAAGCGCTGGCAGGACGTCGAGGAACTGCTCGACGCCGGGATCGACGTCGTCACCACCGTCAACATCCAGCACCTGGAATCGCTGAACGACGTCGTCCAGAAGATCACCGGCATCCCGCAGCGCGAGACCGTCCCGGACGAGGTGGTCCGCCGGGCCGACCAGATCGAACTCGTCGACATGGCCCCCCAGGCGCTGCGCCGCCGGATGGCCCACGGCAACGTCTACAGGGCGGAGAAGGTGGACGCCGCGCTCTCCAACTACTTCCGGGTCGGCAACCTCACGGCCCTGCGCGAGCTCGCCCTGCTCTGGGTGGCCGGGCGGGTCGACGAGGGGCTGCGCGACTACCGGGCCAGCCACAACATCGACCGCGTCTGGGAGACCCGCGAGCGGGTGGTGGTGGCCCTCACCGGCGGCCCGGAGGGCGAGACGCTGATTCGCCGCGCCGCCCGGATCTCCGACCGCACCGCCGGCGGCGACCTGCTCGCCGTGCACGTCACCCGCAGCGACGGTCTGGCCGGCGCCTCCTCCGGCGCGCTCGCCCAGCAGCGGCAGCTGGTGGAGGCGCTGGGCGGCAGCTACCACGTGGTGGTCGGCGACGACATCCCCACCGCGCTGCTGGCCTTCGCCCGGGCCCACGACGCCACGCAGTTGGTGCTGGGCACCAGCCGGCGCGGCCGGATCACCCGGCTCCTCACCGGCCCCGGCATCGGCGAGACCACCGTGGACGCCTCCGAGGACATCGACGTCCACATGGTCACCCACGAGTTCACCGGCCGGGGCCGGCTGCCCTCGCTCGGCCGCCGCCACTCCAAGCGCCGCACCGTCGCCGGCTTCCTCGCCGGGATCGTCGTGCCCTGGCTGCTGACGGTCGCCCTCTCGCAGGCCCACGACACCGTCAACCTCACCACCGACGCCCTGATCTTCCAGCTCGGCGTGGTCGTCGTCGCCCTGCTCGGCGGCGCCACCTCGGCCCTGCTGGCCTCCCTCGTCGCCTCGTTGCTGCTGAACTACTTCTTCATCCCGCCCGTCCACACCCTGACCATCGGCGAGACCAACAACATCGTCGCCCTGGTGGTGTTCGCCGCCGTCGCCCTCACCGTCTCCACCGTGGTCGACCACGCGAGCCGGCTCACCACCCGGGCCGCCCGGGCCACCGCCGAGGCCGAGACCCTGTCCACGCTCGCCGGCAGCGTGCTGCGCACGCCGAACATGAGCGGCTCCGCCGCGGGCTCCGCCCTGCCCGCCCTGCTGGAGAAGTCCCGGACGGCCTTCGGCATGGACTCCGTCGCCCTGCTGGAACGCACCGGCGGCGCGGTGCTGGCCCGCTGCGACGGCGAGGGCGACCCCGCCGGGCCGGGCGAGACCACCGAGATCCCGGTCGGCGCCGACGCCCTGCTGACGCTCACCGGCCGCCGGCTGCCCGCCGCCGACCAGCGGGTGCTCACCGCCTTCGCCGCCCACGTCGCCGCCGCCCTGGAGCGCGACCGGCTCGCCGTGGTCGCCGCCGAGGTCGAACCGATCAAGGCCGCCGACCGGATGCGCACCGCCCTGCTCGCCGCCGTCAGCCACGACCTGCGCACCCCGCTGGCCGCCGCCCTGGCCTCGATCGGCTCGCTGCGCAGCCCCGACGTCGAGTTCTCCGCCGAGGACCAGGCCGAACTCCTGGCCACCGCCGACGAGTCCCTGGTCAAGCTCACCCGTCTGGTGGACAACCTGCTCGACATGAGCCGCCTCCAGGCCGGGGCCCTCACCCTCCACCTCGCCGAGACCCACCTGGACGAGATCCTGCCCCGGGCCCTGGACACTCTGCCCGACCCGTACGCGCCGGTGCAGTCGCTCGACCTGACGTTCGACATCGAGGAGGGCGTCCCCGCCGTCCTGGTGGATCCGCCGCTGCTGGAACGCGTGCTGGCCAACGTCATCGCCAACGCCCTGCGCCACAACGCCCCCGGCGCCCCCGTCCTGGTCACCGCCAGCCACTACCGGGACCAGGTCGAGATCCGCGTCATCGACCGCGGCCCCGGCATCGCCCCCGAGGACCGCGACCGCGTCTTCCTGCCCTTCCAACGCCTCGGCGACACCGACAACACCACCGGCGTCGGCCTGGGCCTCGCGCTCTCCCGCGGCCTCACCGAGGCCATGGGCGGCAGCCTGGAGGTCGAGGACACCCCCGGCGGCGGCACCACCATGCTGCTCACCCTGCCCGCCGCCCACCCGGGAGGAGTGCCCGCGTGAGCGAGATCCTGATCGTCGACGACGAACCGGCGCTGCTGCGCACCCTGCGGATCAACCTGAGCGCCCGCCAGTACGCCGTCCGGACGGCCGCCAGCGGCGGCGAGGCGCTGGACCGGGCCGCCCGCACCTCGCCCGACGCCGTCCTGCTCGACCTGGGCCTGCCCGATCTGGACGGCATGGACGTCATCCGGGGCCTGCGCAGCCGCAGCGCCGTGCCGATCATCGTGCTCTCCGGCCGCACCGGCGCCGCCGACAAGGTGGGTGCCCTGGACGCCGGCGCCGACGACTACCTCACCAAGCCCTTCCTGATGGAGGAGCTGCTGGCCCGGCTGCGCGCCGTCCTGCGCCGGCCGCCGGGCGGCCCCGCCCCGGCCGCGCCGGTGATCGGCGAGCACACCGTGGACATCACCGCCACCACCGTCACCGGCCCGGACGGCCCGGTCCGGCTCACCCCCACCGAGTGGCGCATCCTCACCCTGCTGCTCGCCAACCCCGGCCGGCTGGTGCCCGGGCGGCAGATCCTGCGCGAGGTCTGGGGCCCCGCGCAGGAGGAGCGCGGCAACTACCTGCGGGTCTACCTGGCCGGGTTGCGCCGCAAGCTGGAACGCGATCCGGCCCGGCCGCGCCATCTGATCACCGAACCCGGGATCGGCTACCGGTACGAGCCCTGACGCCCCGCCCCGCCGGGCCGCGGTCCGCGTCAACGAGCCGTCAAGGGCGGGCCGTCGGGCGACAGGAGGGCGTCAAGGCGGCCCGGGCGGTGCCGTTCGCGGGCGTAGCGTCGGCGGTGAGAGAGCGGCCCTGCTCCATGTGGGGGATGCCGGGGCCGCTCCGCCGCCCCGGCGGCCGACTGGTGGGGGAGGGGCGCGCGAGCAACGCCGCGCGCCCCTATCACCCGATCGGCCCCGGCCGGCCCGTCGCCGGCCTCCGGCACTCAGCCCCCGCCCGTGCTCCCCGACTGCCGCGGCAGCGCCAGCACCACCGTGTCGGCGAACTCCCGCACGGCACTGGTCCGGCTGACGATCCGCCCGCTGTGCACCACCAGCCGGCTGTGACCGCCCGCGAGCGCCCCCGCCAGGCTGTCCCCGCGCACCGCCAGCAGCTCCGCCGGGAACCCGGCGTCCACCCGGACCGGCGGCAGTCCGAGTGCCGCCCGGGCCTGGTTGGCCACCGCGTCGTACGCCGCCTCCAGGTCCAGCATCCCGCTCGCCGCCAGCAGGTACGCGGCCTCCAGCGGATCGGCCCGGCCCACCGGGTTGGCCGGGTCGCGCAGCGAGCCGCTGCCCGCCGAGAGCGGTACCCGGGCCTGTGCCAGCTCCCGCAGCAGCCCCGGCCGCATCCCGGCGGCCCGGCCCTCCAACCCGCTGCAGCAGCCGTTCTGCGGCAGGCAGACCACCCGGGCGCCACTGCTGGCCAGCACCGTCGCGCCGCCCGGTGCCAGCGCCCCGCACGGGCCGAGCACCACCCGGGGCCGCAGCGGGGCGAGGGCGCTCGCCAGCCGGGCCAGCTGGGCCGCGTCGGCCCCCGTGGTGTGCAGGTCCACCCCGCAGTCCGCGTCCCGGGCGGCCTCCAGCAGCACCTGGACGTAGCCGGCCGGGTCCGGGTCCAGCTCCGGGCAGCCGCCGGCCGCCGTGGCGCCCAGTTTGAGCGCGTCGCGCAGCTGGGCCCGGCCGTCCGCGCCCGCCCGGCCGGTGAGCAGCCGGGGCATCGCGACCGCCTGCAGTTCGGCCAGGCCGCGCAGCGCCTGCCGGGCGGTGAGCACCGCCTCCAGCCGGCGCAGCCCGTGCACGTCACCGATCCGGACGTGGGTGCGCTGCGCGGTGGCGCCGTAGCCGAGCGAGGCGAGCGCGGCCTCGGTGACCCGGCGGGTGAGGTCGCCAGAGGTCTCCGGCGGGGGCGTGGGCAGCGCGGCGGAGAAGGCGACGTCGTAGTGGGCGTGCACCTCGGCGGGGGCCGGCAGCAGCAGGTAGCCCTTGAGGTCGATCCGGGCGCCGGTGGTGGCCGTGGGGGCGCCGGGCAGGGCGGGCAGCGGGCCGAGGCTGCCGGTGGTGCCGACGGCCTGGATCCGGTCGCCGCTGATCCGCACGTCCACCACCCGGCCGTCGGCGAGCCGGGCGTCGGTGAGCAGTAGTACGGGGCCGTGCCCCAGCGGGTTGGCGGCCGGGCCGGACCCGGAGTGCGGCCCGTCGGAGGGTGCGCTGTCCATCGCCCGGTTCCTCCTCGCGCTGGCCCGTGCAGATCCCCGGCCGTCCCGATCAATGAGCGACGAGCCTATGGCGCGGGGGCACGTGGTGCGGGGAGGCGGGCAATAGTCGTATCGGGTCGGGCCGCGTCCCGCGGAGGCGGTTCGAACACCCGGCCTTCGATCGCCCGCCCGTGCACCTCGCCCACCTGCGGTCTTCGCGCCGGGATACGGATTTCACCTCTGGGCGCGGAACGTGTAATCTCTTCCTCGTTCGCCCCTATAGCTCAGTCGGTAGAGCGTCTCCATGGTAAGGAGAAGGTCTGCGGTTCGATTCCGCATGGGGGCTCTGGTGAGAAGGAGTCAGCTTCGGCTGTGCTCCGGATCACTGTGGCGGTGTAGCTCAGTTGGTAGAGCAAGCGGCTCATAATCGCTGTGTCACCGGTTCAAGTCCGGTCACCGCTACCCCGCGTAGTCGGTCGGGAGATCGCACTCCCGGTCGGCTACTCTTGTCGTGTTCTTATTCATTGTCCAAGGAAGGCACTCCCGTGGCTGCCACCGATGTCCGCCCGAAGATCACGCTGGCCTGCGTGGAGTGCAAGGAGCGGAACTACATCACCAAGAAGAACCGGCGTAACGACCCGGACCGTCTTGAGATGAAGAAGCACTGCCCCCGCTGCAACTCGCACACCGCGCACCGCGAGACCCGCTGACCCTGTCGCGTGTCTCCGGGCCTGTGTGACTACAGGTCTACGACTCCGGGCCGTACCCCTCACAGGGTGCGGCCCGGAGTCTTTTCGTCATTCACCGCGCTCTTGAGGAGCTGCCATGGCACTCGACCCCTCCTTCATCGGGCGGACCTACCCGCCCACCGAGCCCTACGAGGTCGGCCGGGAGAAGATCCGCGAGTTCGCCCTCGCCGTGGGCGACGCCAATCCGGCGTACACCGACCCGGAGGCCGCCAAGGCGTTCGGCCACCCGGACGTCATCGCCCCGCCGACCTTCCCCTTCGTGCTCACCTACCGGGCCGCCGGTCAGGTGGTCGAGGACCCGCAGCTGGGCCTGGACTACAGCCGCGTGGTGCACGGCGACCAGAAGTTCGCCTACACCCGCCCGGTGCGGGCCGGCGACCGGCTCTCGGTCGCCGTGACCATCGACAACATCAAGTCGCTCGCGGGCAACGACGTGCTCACGGTGCGCGGCGAGGTGACGGACGAGACCGGCGAGCACGTGGTGACGTCGGTCATGACCCTGGTGGCCCGGGCCGCCGACGAAGCGGGGGAGTGAACACGATGGCGATCAGCTACGACGAGGTCGCGGTCGGCACCGAGCTGCCGGCGCAGTCCTTCCCCGTGACGCGCGCCACGTTGGTGCAGTACGCGGGCGCCTCCGGGGACTTCAACCCGATCCACTGGAACGAGAAGTTCGCCCTGGAGGTCGGCCTGCCCGAGGTCATCGCGCACGGCATGTTCACCATGGCCGAGGCGATCCGGGTGGTCACCGACTGGGTCGGCGACCCGGGCGCGGTGGTCGAGTACGGCGTGCGCTTCACCCGGCCGGTGATGGTGCCCAACGACGGCGTCGGCTCCGTGATCGAGGTCACGGCCAAGGTCGCCAAGCTGCTGGAGGACCGCAGGGTGCAGGTCGACCTGCTGGCGACCTACGGCGGCCAGAAGGTGCTGGGCATGTCCCGCGCCGTCGTCCGGCTGGCCTGAGGCCGCCGGTCCGTACCGGTGAAGGACGGCGGGGAGGGGCGGACCGGCCCCTCCCCGTACGCTGGGGGCGTGCTGGTAGAACTCGACGCCCCCCTCGCCCCGCTGACCACCCTGCGGCTCGGCGGTCCCGCCCGCCGGCTGGTGACCGCGCAGACCGATGAGGACGTGATCACCACCGTCCGGGAGGCCGACGCGGCCGGCGAGCCCCTGCTGGTCCTCGGCGGCGGCTCCAACCTGGTGATCGGCGACGCCGGCTTCGCCGGGACGGTGCTGCGGATCGCCACCACCGGCTTCGTGCTCGACGGCACCACCCTGGAACTGGCCGCCGGCGAGGTCTGGGCCGGGGCCGTGGCCCGGACGGTGGACGAGGGCCTGGCCGGGATCGAGTTCCTGGCCGGCATCCCCGGTTCGGCCGGCGCCACGCCGGTCCAGAACGTGGGCGCCTACGGCCAGGAGGTCGCGCAGTCCGTCACCGAGGTGGTCGCCTACGACCGCCGGGCCGGTGAGACGGTGACCCTCTCCAACGCCGAGTGCGAGTTCTCCTACCGGCACAGCCGCTTCAAGGCCGACCCGGACCGCTACGTCGTCCTGCGGGTCCGCTTCGGTCTGCGGGACGCCGGCGGGCTCTCCACCCCGGTCGCCTACGCCGAGACGGCCCGGCACCTGGGCGTCGAGCAGGGCGAGGCCGTCGGGCTGCGCGAGGCCCACGACGCCGTGCTGCGGCTGCGCGCCGGCAAGGGCATGGTGCTCGACCCGGCCGACCACGACACCTGGTCGGCGGGCTCCTTCTTCACCAACCCGGTGCTGACCGCGGAGCAGTACGACGCCTTCCTGGCGCTGGCCGCCGAGCGCGAGCTCACCGCCCCCGCCTACCCGGCGGCGGACGGCCGGACCAAGACCTCGGCGGCCTGGCTGATCGACAAGGCCGGCTTCGGCAAGGGCTACGGCAGCGGCCCGGCCACCCTCTCCACCAAGCACACCCTGGCCCTGACCAACCGCGGCGCGGCCACCGCCGAGGACCTGCTGGCGCTGGCCCGCGAGATCCGCGACGGCGTCCGGGCGGCGTTCGGGGTGGACCTGGTCAACGAGCCGGTCATGGTGGGCGTCAAGCTCTAGCCGGTCGTCAGGCCGGGGCGCCGGCGTCCCCCGACCAGGTGTCGATGTCCGCCAGCAGCTCCTTCCGGACGCTGTCCGGTGCGCGCGAGCCGCGCACCGACTGGCGGGCCAGCTCGGCGAGTTCGGCGTCGGAGAAACCCAGCACGTCGCGGGCCAGGTCGTACTGGGCGGCCAGCCGGGTGCCGAACAGCAGCGGGTCGTCGGCGCCCAGCGCCAGCGGCACGCCCGCGTCGAACAGCCGGCGCAGCGGGACGTCCTCGGCCCGCTCGTAGACGCCCAGCGAGACGTTGGACGACGGGCAGACCTCGCAGGTGATCTGGCGGTCGGCCAGCCGCTGCATCAGCCGGGGGTCCTCGGCGGCCCGGACACCGTGGCCGATCCGGCCCGCGCCCAGGTCGTCCAGGCAGTCCCGGACCGACTCCGGCCCGGCCAGTTCGCCGCCGTGCGGGGCGGCCAGCAGCCCGCCCCTGCGGGCGATGTCGAAGGCCCGGTCGAAGTCCCGGGCGAGGCCGCGCCGCTCGTCGTTGGAGAGGCCGAAGCCGACCACACCCCGGTCGGCGTAGCGGACGGCGAGCCGGGCCAGCGTCCGGGCGTCCATCGGGGACTTCATCCGGTTGGCCGCTACCAGCACCCGGATGCCGACGCCGGTGGCCTCGGCGGCCTGCTCCACCGCGTCCAGGATCAGCTCCAGGGCGGGGATCAGCCCCCCGAGCCGGGGCGCGTACGAGGTCGGGTCGACCTGGATCTCCAGCCAGCGCGAGCCGTCGCGCCGTTCGTCCTCGGCGGTCTCCAGGACCAGCCGGCGGATGTCGGACTCGTCGCGCAGCACCGAGCGGGCCGTGTCGTAGAGGCGCTGGAAGCGGAACCAGCCGCGTTCGTCGGTTGCCCGCAGCCGGGGCGGTTCGGCGGAGCTGAGCGCCTCCGGCAGCCGGACGCCGTGCTTGTCGGCCAGCTCCAGCAGGGTGGCGGGGCGCATCGAGCCGGTGAAGTGCAGGTGGAGGTGGGCCTTGGGGAGGTCCCTGACGTCTCGCGGATTTGGCAGGCGTTCCATTCGCCGATACTGCCGCATCGGGCCCCGATACGGGAACCGCCCCCTTCACGTCCCCCGAAGGGGTGAAAAGGGGGCGGCCGCGGCGGATCGGACCGTCAGGCGGTCGCCTCGCCGAGCAGCTTCTGCATCCGGCCGGCGCCCTCGACCAGGTCGGTGTCGCCCAGCGCGTAGGACAGCCGCAGGTAGCCCGGGGTGCCGAAGGCCTCGCCGGGAACGACCGCGACCTCGACCTCGTCCAGGATCAGGGTGGCCAGCTCGGCGGAGCTCTGCGGGCGCTTGCCGCGGATCTCCTTGCCCAGCAGGCCCTTGACCGACGGGTAGACGTAGAACGCGCCCTCGGGCTCGGGGCAGACGACGCCCTCGATCTCGTTCAGCATCTTGACGATGGTCCTGCGGCGCCGGTCGAAGGCGGTGCGCATCTCGTGCACGGCGGCGAGGTCGCCGCTGACGGCGGCGAGGGCGGCGCGCTGCGCGACGTTGGAGACGTTCGAGGTGGCGTGCGACTGCAGGTTGGTCGCGGCCTTGATCACGTCCTTGGGGCCGATCACCCAGCCCACCCGCCAGCCGGTCATGGCGTAGGTCTTGGCCACGCCGTTGACCACGATGGTCTTGTCCGCGAGCGCGGGCAGCAGCGCCGGCAGCGAGGTGAACTTCGCGTCGCCGTAGACCAGGTGCTCGTAGATCTCGTCGGTCAGCACCCAGAGGCCGTGCTCCAGCGCCCACTCGCCGATGGCCCGGGCCTCGGCCTCGGTGTAGACCGCGCCGGTCGGGTTGGACGGCGAGACGAAGAGCACCACCTTGGTGTTCTCGGTGCGGGCGGCCTCCAGCTGCTCGACCGAGACCTTGTAGCCGGTGGTCTCGTCGGCCACGACCTCCACCGGTACGCCGCCGGCCAGCTGGACCGACTCCGGGTAGGTCGTCCAGTACGGGGCCGGGACGATGACCTCGTCGCCCGGGTCGAGGATCGCGGCGAACGCCTCGTAGATCGCCTGCTTGCCGCCGTTGGTCACCAGCACCTGGGAGGCGTCCACCTGGTAGCCGGAGTCGCGCAGCGTCTTGGCGGCGATCGCGGCCTTCAGCTCCGGCAGACCGCCGGCCGGGGTGTAGCGGTGGTTCTTCGGGTCACGGCAGGCATCGACGGCCGCCTCGACGATGTAGTCCGGGGTGGGGAAGTCCGGCTCGCCGGCGCCGAAGCCGATGACCGGCCGGCCGGCCGCCTTGAGGGCCTTGGCCTTGGCGTCCACGGCGAGGGTCGCGGACTCGGCGATCGCGCCGATCCGGGCGGAGACCCGGCGGTCGGCGGGGCGGACGGAACTGTCGGGCTGCGGGGTGGAAGCGCTCATGCCTGCATGGTCGCAGAACCGGGACGGACCGGGCATGGGGGTTTCACCATATGTACGGGCTCGTCCACATGGCGGCCAGGACCTGGTCCGGTCGGTGGTCGGTCGTGAAAGAAGAGGTTCGACCAAACGCCCCTCGACCACGTACACTCACTCCTCGACGGCCACCGAGAAGCCACAGCTTCCACTGCCTGTGCATGCAGCAGCGGGAGATGCGGTAGGTTGGTGGTCGCTACAGGAGCCGTAAGGCACCGTAGGGCAATAGCTCAATTGGTAGAGCACCGGTCTCCAAAACCGGCGGTTGGGGGTTCAAGTCCCTCTTGCCCTGCTGCTTGATCCGTATTCAGCCCGTTCGCTCCACAGAGCGAGCGGGCTTGATGCGGAGAGGGCACCGAACAGCACCGCTTTAGCCGGCCGCTCGTGCCCTGTCGGGCACGCAGGTGATGCTCGGCAGGACCCGGATTCAGGTGAGGACGAGTGACGGAGACCACGGGCTCCACCGCAACGCCTGAGAGCGGCAACCCCGAGGGTGCCGACGGCGCTGACGAGACCACGCCCGTCGAGGGCGACGGCAAGGGATCGCGCCGCGACCGCAAGCGGGCGGGCCGCGCGGACAAGAAGTCCGGCAAGCGCGCCAAGAAGGGCGTCTTCGCCCGGCTCGCGCTGTTCTACCGCCAGATCATCGCGGAGCTGCGCAAGGTCGTCTGGCCCTCCCGCAACGAGCTGGTCAACTACACCACAGTGGTGGTCGTGTTCGTCGTGGTCGTGATGGCGTTCGTCGCCGGCCTCGACTACGGCTTCTCGAAGCTCAGTCTCTGGGTCTTCGGCTGACCGAGCGGTCCCACCTTCGAAACAGCTTCCCGACCCGGGCCGATTCTTCGGCCCGGGTCGAGCTGTCGGCGCCGGACGTACGAGGCCGCTACCGTTGACTCGGTACTGTTGAAGTCTCCGAGGCATCTCCTGGCGCCCGCGTGAAGCGGAGCGGCGCCGGAGCGGTCCCGGAGCGCGCCACCTTCACCATCTCCAGGAAAGAAGCAGCCACCGTGTCTGAGTCCCCCCTGTACGACGCCGACGAGACCGTCCGCGAGGCGGATGTCGCCGCCGAGCCGGACGCGGCCGAGCTGGCTGACGTCGAGGCCGCCGAGCAGATCGTGGACGCCGCGGACAGCGACGAGGACGAGGTCGCGGCGGACGACGAGGCCGAGGCCGGCGAGCCCGCCGAGGAGGCCGCGCTGCACGAGGAGTCCGACGAGGAGCTCGCCGCCGAGGAGCTCGCCGCCGAGACCGCCGAGGCCGAGGACGAGGACGACGAGGCTGCGGACGAGGCCGAGGTCGAGGCCGAGGCCGAGGAGGCCGTCGAGGTCGACCCGGTCGCCAAGTTCCGCGAGGACCTGCGCTTCATGCCCGGCGAGTGGTACGTGATCCACACCTACGCCGGCTACGAGAACCGGGTGAAGCAGAACCTGGAGCAGCGCGCGGTCTCCCTCAACGTCGAGGAGTACATCTTCCAGGCCGAGGTGCCGCAGGAGGAGGTCGTCCAGATCAAGAACGGCGACCGCAAGACCATCCGCCAGAACAAGCTCCCCGGCTACGTCCTGGTGCGCATGGACCTCACCCCGGAGTCCTGGGGCGTCGTGCGCAACACCCCCGGTGTCACCGGCTTCGTCGGCAACGCCTACGACCCGTACCCGCTGACCCTGGACGAGGTCGTCAAGATGCTCGCCCCGGACGTCGAGCGCCAGGCGGCCAAGGACGCCGGCAAGCCCTCGCCGGTCAAGCCGAGCGAGATCCAGGTCCTGGACTTCGAGGTCGGCGACTCGGTCACCGTCACCGACGGTCCCTTCGCCACCCTGCAGGCGACCATCAACGAGATCAACCCGGACTCGAAGAAGGTCAAGGGCCTGGTCGAGATCTTCGGTCGCGAGACCCCGGTCGAGCTCTCCTTCGACCAGATCCAGAAGAACTAGCACGGCCGGAAGAACGCGTACGAGTCTTCGGTATCGGGGCGGGGCTTCGGCTCCGCCCCGAAACCGTTTTGGTCCAGCGGCGCATCCGCGTTAGCCTGGTCCGATGTGTGTGCTGGCGGTCGGGTGTCGCCCCGGCCCGGCACGCACCAGCAATCACCTCTCGGAAGGACCCGGAGAGAAATGCCTCCCAAGAAGAAGAAGGTCACGGGGCTTATCAAGCTCCAGATCAACGCCGGTGCGGCCAACCCGGCGCCGCCGGTCGGCCCCGCGCTGGGCCAGCACGGCGTCAACATCATGGAGTTCTGCAAGGCCTACAACGCTGCGACCGAGTCGCAGCGCGGCATGATCGTGCCGGTGGAGATCACGGTCTACGACGACCGCTCCTTCACCTTCATCACGAAGACGCCGCCGGCCGCGCGCCTCATCCTGAAGGCCGCGGGCGTGGACAAGGGCTCGGCGGAGCCGCACAAGACCAAGGTCGCCAAGCTCACGGCCGCCCAGGTCCGCGAGATCGCCACGGTCAAGCTCCCCGACCTGAACGCCAACGACCTGGACGCCGCGTCGAAGATCATCGCCGGCACCGCCCGGTCGATGGGCATCACGGTCGAGGGCTGATCACCCTTCTCGTCCATGTGGTAGGGCCAGCGCGGCCCGTCCATACCACGACTCCATTCCCCATTCAGGAGCAGCAGTGAAGCGCAGCAAGGCTCTGAAGGCCGCGGACGCACAGGTCGACCGCGACCGCCTTTACGCCCCCCTCGAGGCCATCCGCCTCGCCAAGGCGACCAGCACCTCCAAGTTCGACGGCACCGTCGAGGTCGCCATGCGTCTGGGCGTCGACCCGCGCAAGGCCGACCAGATGGTCCGCAGCACCGTGATCCTCCCGCACGGCACCGGTAAGACCGCTCGGGTCCTGGTCTTCGCGACCGGCGAGCGTGCCGAGGCCGCGCGTGCTGCGGGCGCCGACATCGTCGGCTCCGACGAGCTCATCGACGAGGTCGCCAAGGGCCGCCTCGACTTCGACGCCGTCGTCGCCACCCCGGACCTCATGGGCAAGGTCGGCCGCCTGGGCCGCGTGCTCGGTCCCCGTGGCCTGATGCCGAACCCGAAGACCGGCACCGTGACCCCGGACGTGGCCAAGGCCGTGAACGAGATCAAGGGCGGCAAGATCGAGTTCCGCGTCGACAAGCACTCGAACCTGCACTTCATCATCGGTAAGGCCTCCTTCACCGACGTGCAGCTGGTCGAGAACTACGCCGCCGCGCTGGACGAGGTGCTCCGCGCCAAGCCGTCCGCCGCCAAGGGTCGCTACATCAAGAAGACCGCGATCAGCACCACGATCGGCCCCGGCATCCTGGTGGACCCGAACCGTACCCGCAACCTCCTGGTCGAGGAGGACCCGGCCGCCGTCTGAGCCCCGAGCTCCGACCGGTAGCCGCGTCCTGGGCGCAGCAGTAGTCCGCACGACGGGCCCGTACCCCTCACCGGGGGTGCGGGCCCGTCGTCGTGTCCGGATCGAGATCCGGGGCGGTGGGGAACTCCCGGGCGGGTCGTCGTACGCTCGGCCGGTCCGATCATCCGATCGACGCGTGACCGCAGCCGACCGCCGGAGTGTGCCGTGCCGCCCGCCCTTCGCCCCGCCGCCTGGGGGGCGGCCCTCCTGGTGCTCGCCAGCGGCCTCACCGCGTGCAGCCTGCTGGCGGTCTCGGGCGACCGCACCCCGCAGGGCACGCCCGCGACCGTCCGGCCCCCGAAACAGGTGCTGCTCGCGGCCGCGCAGACGCTGGACGACACCGGCGGCGCGCACGTCGAGGTGGTCGAGGAGAGCCCGGCCGGTCGGCGGACCGCCACCGGCACGGTGTTCTGGGGAGCCCGGGAGGCGGCCGAGCTGACCGTCACCGACGAGCGGGGCACCGGCCGGCTGCACAGCCAGGACGGCACGCTCGACCTCGGGTACGAGGGGGCGGCGTCGATGCGGGCCGAGCGGGCCGAGGCCGAGTCGCTCGACCCGCGGGCCGCCCGGGGAGCGGGCGGCTACGCGGGCGGCTGGATGTCCGGCCTGGTCTCCAACCCGGGCGACGCGGTGCACGGCATGGCGCTGGCCGGCCGGCTCACCTCGCTCGGCGGGGAACAGCTGGCCGGCGGCATCGTGGCGCACTACCGGGGCAGCGCGTCGGTGGCCGAGTTCTTCGCGGTCGACCAGGGCCTCACCCCCGAGCGGCTCGCGGTGGTGCTCGGGTACTACCGCGAGCGCGGGGTCGCCGCCATCGGCTACGACTTCTGGGTCGCGCCCGGCGACCGCCTGCTCCGGCTGCGCGCCACCGCGGAGGGCAGCGCCGGAACCGTGGTCACCACGACGGACGTCTCCGACCCAGGGGCGAGCACCGAGGGCCCGGCCCCGGCGGAGTAGGCGGGGCCGCTTCCGTCCGGTGGGGCAGGGGCCCGGCGATCCATTAGAGTCCGCTGGGTATTTTCTGATGATCGGTCAATGGGGGGATCCTTTATGCGCGCTCTGCGCCTTGCGTCCGTCGCCGTCGCGGCGGCCGTCCTGTCCGGCGGGCTCTCGGCCTGCAGCAGCGGTGGCGGTACCGGTGGCACGGCGGACACCAAGGCCGCCGGGGACGCGATCGCCGGCAAGGTGGCCGACCTCGACCCCCGGGCGGCGCTGGCCGCGTCGGCCGCGGTGATGCAGCGGGCCGGCAACGGCTCGCTCACGGTGAGCACCGAGAGCGACACCCTGACCGGCGCCGGCGACTGGCGCCAGCAGACCGTCGTCGACCTGGCCGGCAAGGACAAGGCGAGCACCAAGGTGCGGGTGCTGGGCGACGACGTCTACCTCGGCGGCGGCCCCGAGACCACGGTCGTGCTGGGCGGGCGGCACTGGGCCAAGGTCGGCCCGAAGGACCCGATCGTCGGCTCGATGTCGGTGCTGTTCCTGTCCATGGCGCAGATGACCAACCCCGTCCTCCAGCTGTCGGCGGCGGCCCAGGGCGGCAAGCTCACCAAGGTCGGCACCGAGACGGTGGGCGGGGCCCAGGCCACCCACTTCCGGGCCGTCGAGGACACCGCGAAGCTGGCCGAGAGCCTGACCATGCTCGGCGGTGACCAGCGCGCGGCCGTCCAGCAGACGCTCACCGCCGGCGGCAGCACGCTGACCGTGGACTTCTGGATCAACGCCGGGCAGCAGCTCGTCCAGCTCAAGGAGTACGGCGACAAGGGCGGCGAGGCCTCGGCCGTCACCGTCACATACGCGGGCCTCGGCGCCGCGCCCAAGATCGAGGCGCCGGCCGCGGGCGACATCGGCTCGGGTGCCGACCTCGCCAAGGGCTTCAAGTTCTGAGCCGATCCGGGCCGTCCGTTCCGGTGGCCGGACGGGGCCGATCCGGGCCGGTCGCGGGCGGGCCGTCCGGGGTCACCGGCGCCTGAGCGGCCGACCGGGCCGCGGAGCCCGGCGCCGCGGCCGACGGGGCCGAGGTGACGGAGTTCGGCCGACACCGCCCGGGAGGCCGAGGGGGCGCCGCCGGTCGACCGGGCCCCTGGTGGCATGGTGGCTGGGACAGCGCGCCCGCGACGGCGCGGTCGAGGACGGCGCGGCCCGCAGCGGGACCGTCGCGGTGGTGACCGGACAGGAAGGGGAGGGGGCATGGCGGTGCGGCAGCGACTGGCGGCCATGACGGCCGCGGTGCTCCTGGCGAGCGGTCTCACGGCGTGCGGAAGCGGCGGGAGCGCGACGCCGACGCCCTCCGGCGTTCCGACGTCGACCAGCGCCGCCCCGACCGGGCCGGCCAAGCCCACCGACCGGTCGCCGCACGGCGTCCTGCTCTCCGCCCAGCTCGCCATGCAGACCGCCCGCCGGGCCAAGGTCAGCTACCGGCTGGGGTCGGACGCCGGCACCGGCCCGCTGTTCTGGCAGCCGAAGACCGCGCTCCAGGTCAAACGTTCCACCCCGGCCGAGGCCGAGCAGCTGATCGTCGTGGACACCGTGGCGTACCAGGGCGGTGACGCGGCCACCGCGGCCCGACTGGGCGGCAAGCACTGGGAGCGCTTCTCCGGGGCGCCGAGCGCGGACGGCCACCGGGAGATCCCGTACGCCGGGCTGATCGACCTGCTCAACCCGGTCGAGGCGCTGGCCGCCGCGACCGCCGACGGCGTCGAGGCGCAGTTCGTCGGCGAGGAGAAGTTCGAGGACTCGACGGTCGAGCACTACCGGGTCTCCACCGACGCGGAGCGGTACGCGGCCGCGCAGGTCCAGCTGAGCCAGGCCCGCCGGGACGGCCTGCGGGCCGCGCTGGCCCCCGGCGGGTCGGTCTCGCTGACCCTCGACCTGTGGCTGAACGAGAAGGACCAGCTGGTCAGGCTGCAGCGGACCGGCACCGGGGAGAGCGGCCGGACGGACGACGCGGTGCTCTACAGCGACTTCGCCGGCAGCATCTCGGTGCAGGCACCGGCGGAGGCGGACACCGTGGACGCGGGCACCCGCAGCGTCTCCCCGCTGGCCCGCTGACGGTCGCGGGTGGGCGATTTGCCCCGGACGGCGGAGTCCGGCTAGTGTTACCGAAGCCAAAGACCGCTGGTTGTCACCGTGCGCTCGCAAGGGACGCGGAGGCCGAAGGATCTGCGATTCGTCGCAGGCAGCCCGCGCAGGATTGTTTGGAGCTTGGACTTCCGGGGCCTCGTGTTCGCACGCGGACCTGTCGAGGTCGAACTGAGCCCCGTGCGCCTGCGCACCGGGGCTCATCTGCTTTTCCGCAGGAGCTTTCCTTCGTCCGGTGGTCCGAGGCTCGAATGGTCGACTTTCGCGGTCGGCCCGACTTCGACATCACGGAAGGAGGCGTAAGCCTATGGCTAGGCCCGACAAGGCTGCCGCCGTCGCCGAGATCACGGAGCAGTTCCGTGCCTCGAACGCGGCCGTGCTGACCGAGTACCGCGGTCTGACGGTGAAGCAGGTTAAGACCCTGCGTCGCTCGCTGGGTGACAACGCCCAGTACGCCGTGGTGAAGAACACGCTGACCAAGATTGCGGCCAATGAGGCCGGGATCACGGAGCTCGACGACCTGTTCGCCGGTCCGACGGCTGTCGCCTTCGTCACCGGTGACCCGGTGGAGTCGGCGAAGGCTCTGCGTGACTTCGCCAAGGAGAACCCCGCTCTCATCATCAAGGGCGGTGTCCTTGACGGTAAGGCGCTGACCGCCGATGAGATCAAGAAGCTCGCGGACCTCGAGTCCCGCGAGGTGCTGCTCGCCAAGCTGGCCGGCGCTCTGAAGGGCAAGCAGTCCCAGGCTGCCGCGCTCTTCCAGGCCCTGCCGTCGAAGCTCGTCCGCACTGTGGACGCGCTGCGCGACAAGGTCGAGCAGGGCGGTGCCGGTACGCCGGCTCCCGCCGCCGAGGACGAGGCCGCGGAGTAATTCCGCAGGCTCACGCCTCGCTGCGGGCCCGTACGCCCGCCAACCCGTACATACGGCACCACCTGCCGAATTAGTGGAAGGACGCCAATCATGGCGAAGCTGACCCAGGACGAGCTGCTCGCGCAGTTCGAGGAGCTCACCCTCATCGAGCTCGCCGCCTTCGTGAAGGCGTTCGAGGAGAAGTTCGACGTCACCGCTGCCGCTCCGGTCGCCGTCGGCGTTGCCGGCCCGGCCGTCGCCGCTGAGGCCGTTGAGGAGCAGGACGAGTTCGACGTCATCCTCGAGGGTGCCGGCGACAAGAAGATCCAGGTCATCAAGGAGGTGCGCACCCTGACCTCCCTCGGCCTGAAGGAGGCCAAGGACCTCGTTGACACCGCTGGTGCCAAGGTCCTGGAGAAGGTTGCCAAGGACGTTGCCGAGAAGGCCAAGGCTGCCCTCGAGGCCGCTGGCGCCAAGGTCACCGTCAAGTGACTTCTCTCCGGCCCTGAGGGTCGGGAGGCAACCTCACGCCCTCACTGAGGGCGAAGGATGCCAGAGGCCGGGCCGATCACCCTTGTGGGTGGTCGGCCCGGCCTTTTCGCGTTTCCGGCCGCGGGCGGCACGGAGGGCCCCCGGGATGGCCCCGGGAGCCAAGGGCCGCGGGCGCGTCGTCGGCGGGTCGTCGGCGGGCCGGCGAGGCCCCTCGGCGGGCCCGGTGGCCCGGGTGCGCCGGTGTGGCCGAGAGCGCACTCGGCACTGTCGGTGCGGGCGGGTATGGTGATCGCTGTCATCGAGAGTGGCCCTCACCACGGCTTCTGTAACGCCGGGAGGGTCCGGGGCGATGAACGGGTCGAGGTCCGCGCCGGAGGCGGGCCCTTGACGAACCAGGCGCGGCGCGCGATTCTCGTGGCGCGAGTCCGCCCCGGTTGGTTCGCTGGTGGATGCATAACCAGCGGCTCCGGAGGGAAGTGACTCCACGTGAGTCGAAGTGGCCCGGCAGCGTCCGGGTCCGTGCAGTACCCGGTGGGCGTCCGCGTCCGCCGGCTACCGGGAGGAGTCTCCGATTCGGTTTCCGAATCAGAGCTGGACAGCAGTGTGCCGTTTGGCTACACTGTCCCTTTGCGCTGCCTGTTAGCTGCTCCGTGACTCGTCGCCCGGAGTTTGCGTTGCCCTGAAGGGGTCTGGCACCGCCTCCGCAAAACGGCTCTGACCTCGGGTTTCACCCCAGGCGGAGGCCAGTTGCGAGGGAGGTGGGACCAAACCTTTCCAGGCCCGGCCGGTACGCGCGCAGTGAGCTCCGAGCCCTCGGAAGGACCCCCCTCTTGGCCGCGCCGCGCAACGCCTCGAACAATTCCGCCGCATCCACCGCCCCGCTCCGCGTCTCGTTCGCGAAGATCAAGGAGCCCCTCGAGGTCCCGAACCTCCTGGCCCTGCAGACCGAGAGCTTTGACTGGCTGCTCGGCAACGCGGCCTGGAAGTCCCGGGTCGAGGCGGCCCTGGAGAGTGGTCAGGACGTCCCCACCAAGTCCGGTCTGGAGGAGATCTTCGAAGAGATCTCCCCGATCGAGGACTTCAGTGGGTCGATGTCGCTGACCTTCCGCGACCACCGTTTCGAGCCGCCGAAGAACTCCATTGACGAGTGCAAGGACCGCGACTTCACGTTCGCGGCCCCGCTCTTCGTCACGGCCGAGTTCACCAACAACGAGACCGGTGAGATCAAGTCTCAGACGGTCTTCATGGGCGATTTCCCGCTCATGACCCACAAGGGCACGTTCGTGATCAACGGCACCGAGCGTGTCGTCGTCTCGCAGCTCGTCCGCTCCCCGGGTGTGTACTTCGACTCCACCCTGGACAAGGTGTCCGACAAGGACATCTACTCCTGCAAGGTCATCCCCTCGCGTGGTGCCTGGCTGGAGATGGAGATCGACAAGCGCGACATGGTCGGCGTCCGCATCGACCGCAAGCGCAAGCAGTCCGTCACCGTGCTGCTCAAGGCGCTCGGCTGGACCAACGAGATGATTCTCGAGGAGTTCGGCGAGTACGAGTCGATGCGCGCCACCCTGGAGAAGGACCACACCCAGGGCCAGGACGACGCGCTGCTCGACATCTACCGCAAGCTGCGCCCGGGCGAGCCGCCCACGCGCGAGGCCGCGCAGACGCTTCTGGAGAACCTCTACTTCAACCCGAAGCGTTATGACCTCGCCAAGGTCGGCCGTTACAAGGTCAACCGCAAGCTGGGCAACGCCGAGTCGCTGGACTCCGGCGTGCTCACCGAGCCCGACATCATCGGTGCGATCAAGTACCTGGTGAAGCTGCACGCGGGCGAGACCGAGTGGCGTGACACCGAGGGCCGCGACATCGTGGTCGAGGTCGACGACATCGACCACTTCGGCAACCGTCGTCTGCGCAACGTCGGCGAGCTCATCCAGAACCAGGTCCGTACGGGTCTCGCCCGTATGGAGCGCGTCGTGCGCGAGCGCATGACCACCCAGGACGTCGAGGCGATCACGCCGCAGACCCTGATCAACATCCGGCCGGTCGTCGCCTCCATCAAGGAGTTCTTCGGCACCAGCCAGCTGTCGCAGTTCATGGACCAGACGAACCCGCTGTCGGGCCTGACCCACAAGCGCCGTCTGTCCGCCCTCGGTCCCGGTGGTCTCTCCCGTGAGCGCGCCGGCTTCGAGGTCCGTGACGTGCACCCCTCGCACTACGGGCGCATGTGTCCGATCGAGACCCCCGAAGGCCCGAACATCGGTCTGATCGGGTCGCTGGCCTCGTACGGCCGGGTCAACGCGTTCGGCTTCATCGAGACCCCGTACCGCAAGGTCATCGAGGGTGTCGTCACCGAGCAGGTCGACTACCTCACGGCCGACGAGGAGGACCGCTACGTCATCGCGCAGGCCAACGCCCCGCTGACGCCGGAGCTGACCTTCGCCGAGCCGCGTGTCCTGGTCCGCCGCCGTGGCGGCGAGATCGACTACATCCCGGGCACCGAGATCGACTACATGGACGTCTCGCCGCGCCAGATGGTGTCGGTCGCGACCGCCATGATCCCGTTCCTCGAGCACGACGACGCCAACCGCGCGCTCATGGGCTCGAACATGATGCGCCAGGCGGTGCCGCTGCTGAAGAGCGAGGCTCCGCTGGTCGGTACCGGCATGGAGTACCGCTGCGCCGTCGACGCCGCGGACGTCATCACCGCCGAGAAGGCCGGTGTCGTCCAGGAGGTCTCGGCCGACTACGTCACCGTGGCCAACGACGACGGCACGTACACCACGTACCGCGCCGCCAAGTTCACCCGCTCCAACCAGGGCACCGCCTTCAACCAGAAGGTGCTCGTGGACGAGGGCGCCCGGGTCGAGGTCAACCAGGTGCTGGCCGACGGCCCGTGCACCGACGAGGGCGAGATGGCCCTCGGCAAGAACCTGCTCGTGGCGTTCATGTCGTGGGAGGGTCACAACTACGAGGACGCGATCATCCTGTCGCAGCGCCTCGTGCAGGACGACGTCCTCTCCTCGATCCACATCGAGGAGCACGAGGTCGACGCCCGTGACACCAAGCTCGGCCCCGAGGAGATCACCCGGGACATCCCGAACGTCTCCGAGGAGGTCCTCGCGGACCTCGACGAGCGCGGCATCATCCGCATCGGCGCCGACGTCGTCACCGGCGACATCCTGGTCGGCAAGGTCACGCCCAAGGGTGAGACCGAGCTGACCCCGGAGGAGCGCCTGCTCCGCGCGATCTTCGGTGAGAAGGCCCGTGAGGTCCGCGACACCTCGCTGAAGGTGCCGCACGGTGAGTCCGGCAAGGTCATCGGCGTCCGCGTCTTCGACCGCGAAGAGGGCGACGAGCTGCCCCCGGGCGTCAACCAGCTGGTCCGCGTCTACGTGGCCCAGAAGCGCAAGATCACCAACGGTGACAAGCTCGCCGGCCGTCACGGCAACAAGGGCGTCATCTCGAAGATCCTGCCGGTCGAGGACATGCCGTTCCTGGAGGACGGCACCCCGGTCGACATCATCCTCAACCCGCTGGGTGTCCCGTCCCGAATGAACCCGGGACAGGTCCTGGAGATCCACCTCGGGTGGCTCGCCAAGCAGGGCTGGGACGTCTCCGGGCTGGCCGACGAGTGGGCCCAGCGCCTGCAGGCGATCGGCGCCGACACCGTCCAGGGCGGCACCAACCTCGCCACCCCGGTCTTCGACGGCGCCCGCGAGGACGAGATCACCGGCCTGCTGGACAACACCACCCTCACCCGTGACGGTGAGCGCCTGGTGAACTCCACCGGCAAGGCCCGGCTGTTCGACGGCCGCTCCGGCGAGCCGTTCCCGATGCCGGTCTCGGTCGGCTACATGTACATCCTCAAGCTGCACCACCTGGTCGACGACAAGCTGCACGCCCGCTCGACCGGCCCGTACTCGATGATCACCCAGCAGCCGCTCGGTGGTAAGGCGCAGTTCGGTGGTCAGCGCTTCGGTGAGATGGAGGTGTGGGCCCTCGAGGCGTACGGCGCCGCCTACGCGCTGCAGGAACTGCTCACCATCAAGTCCGACGACGTTCTCGGCCGCGTGAAGGTCTACGAGGCCATCGTCAAGGGCGAGAACATCCCCGAGCCCGGCATTCCCGAGTCCTTCAAGGTGCTCATCAAGGAAATGCAGTCGCTCTGCCTCAACGTGGAGGTGCTGTCCTCGGACGGCCAGTCCATCGAGATGCGGGACTCCGACGAGGACGTGTTCCGCGCCGCCGAGGAGCTCGGCATCGACCTGTCCCGGCGCGAGCCGAGCAGCGTCGAAGAGGTCTGACGGAGGCCGGGCCGGCTCCCCACCACCGGGAGCCGGCCCGCCCCCAGGCCCCCCTCAGACCACATGAACGACTCTCGACTTACGAAAGAGGGCTTGACGACCAGTGCTTGACGTCAACTTCTTCGACGAGCTCCGCATCGGCCTGGCCACCGCCGACGACATCCGCCAGTGGTCGCACGGCGAGGTCAAGAAGCCGGAGACCATCAACTACCGCACCCTGAAGCCGGAAAAGGACGGGCTCTTCTGCGAGAAGATCTTCGGTCCGACCCGGGACTGGGAGTGCTACTGCGGCAAGTACAAGCGCGTCCGCTTCAAGGGCATCATCTGTGAGCGCTGCGGCGTCGAGGTGACCCGCGCCAAGGTGCGCCGTGAGCGGATGGGCCACATCGAGCTGGCCGCTCCGGTCACCCACATCTGGTACTTCAAGGGTGTCCCGTCCCGCCTGGGCTACCTGCTCGACCTGGCGCCGAAGGACCTCGAGAAGGTCATCTACTTCGCCGCCTACATGATCACCTGGGTCGACGACGAGCGCCGCCAGCGCGACCTGCCGTCCCTGGAGGCGCACGTCTCGGTCGAGCGCCAGCAGATCGAGAACCGCCGCGACTCCGACCTCGAAGCCCGCGCCAAGAAGGCCGAGACCGACCTGGCCGAGCTGGAGGCCGAGGGCGCCAAGGCCGACGTGCGCCGCAAGGTGCGCGAGGGTGCCGAGCGCGAGATGAAGCAGCTGCGCGACCGTGCGCAGCGCGAGCTCGACCGCCTCGACGAGGTGTGGGCCCGCTTCAAGAACCTCAAGGTCCAGGACCTCGAGGGCGACGAGCTGCTCTACCGCGAGCTGCGCGACCGCTTCGGCACCTACTTCTCCGGCTCGATGGGCGCGGCGGCCCTCAAGGACCGCCTCGAGACCTTCGACCTGGCGGAGGAGTCCGAGCGCCTGCGCGAGATCATCCGCACCGGCAAGGGCCAGAAGAAGACCCGTGCGCTCAAGCGCCTCAAGGTCGTCTCCGCGTTCCTGCAGACCACCAACAAGCCCAACGGCATGGTGCTGGACTGCGTCCCGGTCATCCCGCCGGACCTGCGTCCGATGGTGCAGCTGGACGGTGGCCGCTTCGCGACCTCCGACCTGAACGACCTGTACCGCCGCGTGATCAACCGCAACAACCGCCTGAAGCGCCTCCTCGACCTCGGTGCCCCCGAGATCATCGTGAACAACGAGAAGCGCATGCTCCAGGAGGCCGTCGACGCGCTGTTCGACAACGGCCGTCGTGGTCGCCCGGTCACGGGCCCCGGCAACCGCCCGCTGAAGTCCCTCAGCGACATGCTGAAGGGCAAGCAGGGTCGTTTCCGTCAGAACCTGCTCGGCAAGCGAGTCGACTACTCGGCCCGTTCGGTCATCGTCGTCGGCCCGCAGCTCAAGCTGCACCAGTGCGGTCTGCCGAAGGCCATGGCGCTGGAGCTCTTCAAGCCGTTCGTGATGAAGCGCCTGGTGGACCTCAACCACGCGCAGAACATCAAGTCGGCCAAGCGCATGGTCGAGCGCGCCCGCCCGGTCGTGTGGGACGTCCTCGAAGAGGTCATCGCCGAGCACCCGGTGCTGCTGAACCGTGCGCCCACCCTGCACCGCCTCGGCATCCAGGCCTTCGAGCCGCAGCTGGTCGAGGGCAAGGCCATCCAGATCCACCCGCTCGTCTGCACCGCGTTCAACGCGGACTTCGACGGTGACCAGATGGCCGTCCACCTGCCGCTCTCCGCGGAGGCGCAGGCCGAGGCCCGCATCCTGATGCTGTCCTCGAACAACATCCTGAAGCCGGCCGACGGTCGCCCCGTCACCATGCCGACCCAGGACATGGTGCTCGGTCTGTTCTTCCTGACCTCGGACCGCGAGAACGTCAAGGGCGCCGGCCGTTCCTTCTCCTCGACCGCCGAGGCCGTCATGGCCTTCGACGCCAAGGAGCTGGACGTCCAGGCCGTCATCGACATCCGCCTGCCGATCGGCACCGTCCCGCCCCGTGGCTGGACCCCGCCGGTCGACGAGGAGGGCCAGTCGAACTGGTTCGAGGGCGAGTCCTTCCGCCTGCAGACCACCCTGGGCCGTGCGCTCTTCAACGAGCTGCTGCCCGAGGACTACCCGTTCGTCGACTACGAGGTGGGCAAGAAGCAGCTCTCCGCGATCGTCAACGACCTGGCGGAGCGCTACCCCAAGGTCGTCGTCGCGGCGACCCTGGACAACCTGAAGGCGGCCGGTTTCCACTGGGCCACCCGCTCGGGTGTCACCGTCTCGATCTCCGACGTCGTCGTCCCGCCGAGCAAGCCCCAGATCCTCGAGGGCTACGAGGCGAAGGCGGAGAAGGTCCAGCGTCAGTACGAGCGCGGCCTGATCACCAACGACGAGCGCAAGCAGGAGCTCATCGGCATCTGGACCCAGGCGACCAACGAGGTCGCCGAGGCCATGAACGCGAACTTCCCGAAGACGAACCCCATCTTCATGATGGTCGACTCGGGTGCTCGTGGAAACATGATGCAGATGCGTCAGATCGCCGGTATGCGTGGTCTGGTGTCGAACGCCAAGAACGAGACGATTCCGCGTCCCATCAAGGCGTCGTTCCGTGAGGGCCTCACCGTTCTCGAGTACTTCATCTCGACCCACGGTGCCCGTAAGGGTCTGGCCGACACCGCCCTGCGTACCGCCGACTCGGGCTACCTCACCCGTCGTCTGGTCGACGTCTCGCAGGACGTCATCATCCGCGAGGAGGACTGCGGCACCGAGCGCGGCCTCAAGCTGGCGATCGGCACGGTCGAGAACGGCGTCCTGCGCAAGACGGACGACGTCGAGACCAGCGTCTACGCCCGCATGCTCGCCGAGGACATCACGGTGGACGGCAAGCTCCTCGCCACCGCGAACACCGACCTCGGTGACGTGCTGATCGACGAGCTGATCCGCCACGGCATCAGCGAGGTCAAGACCCGCTCGATCCTGACCTGTGAGTCGGCCGTCGGCACCTGTGCCTTCTGCTACGGCCGCTCGCTGGCCACCGGCAAGCTGGTCGACATCGGTGAGGCGGTCGGCATCATCGCCGCCCAGTCCATCGGTGAGCCCGGTACCCAGCTGACCATGCGTACCTTCCACACCGGTGGTGTGGCCGGTGACGACATCACGCAGGGTCTGCCCCGTGTCGTCGAGCTCTTCGAGGCCCGTACCCCCAAGGGTGTGGCCCCGATCTCGGAGGCGCAGGGCCGGGTCCGCATCGAGGACACCGAGAAGACCCGCAAGCTGGTCGTCACGCCGGACGACGGCACCGACGAGATCGCCTACCCGGTCTCGAAGCGTGTGAAGCTGCTCGTCAGCGAGGGCGAGGCGGTCGAGGTCGGCCAGAAGCTGACCATGGGTGCCACCAACCCGCACGACGTGCTGCGGATCATGGGCCAGCGTGCCGTCCAGATCCACCTGGTCGCCGAGGTCCAGAAGGTCTACAACTCGCAGGGCGTGTCGATCCACGACAAGCACATCGAGATCATCATCCGGCAGATGCTCCGCCGCGTGACGATCATCGAGTCGGGCGACGCCGAGCTGCTCCCGGGCGAGCTCGTCGAGCGCGGCCGCTTCGAGACCGAGAACCGTCGTGTGGTCTCCGAGGGCGGTCACCCCGCCTCCGGCCGTCCGCAGCTGATGGGTATCACCAAGGCCTCGCTGGCCACCGAGTCCTGGCTGTCGGCCGCCTCCTTCCAGGAGACGACCCGGGTGCTCACCGACGCGGCGATCCACGCCAAGTCGGACCCGCTGCTGGGCCTCAAGGAGAACGTCATCCTCGGTAAGCTCATCCCGGCCGGTACGGGTCTGCCCCGCTACCGCAACATCCGGGTCGAGCCGACCGAGGAGGCCAAGGCCGCGATGTACTCGGCCGTCGGCTACGACGACTACGACCTGTCGCCCTTCGGCGCCGGCTCCGGCCAGGCGGTCCCGCTGGACGACTACGACTACGGCCCGTACACCGGCTGAGTCCACGGTCACCGAACCGCCGGGCGGTCACCCCTCACGGGGGTGGCCGCCCGGCGGCGTTCCGGGGCCTCCCGGAGCCGCCGGGCGGCCCTTCCAGGGCCTTCCGGGGTGCCCTGAGGCCTCGCCCGAGGCCCGCCCGCGGAGCCGCCCGACGGGGTTCCAGGGGGCGGGAGCGAAACGGATTAGGTTCCCCGGCGGAAGTCGCGTAGAGTCGTGTTTACCGACGCGGGGTGGAGCAGCTCGGTAGCTCGCTGGGCTCATAACCCAGAGGTCGCAGGTTCAAATCCTGTCCCCGCTACAAATCGAAGGGCCCGGAGGCATTCAGCCTCCGGGCCCTTCGGCTTTCCCGGGCTCCCCGGCTCCCTCGTGCGGGGGAGCCGGGGAAACCGCCCGGGCGGGCGAGGCGGTGGGCGGGGGTGGCGGGGGAGGCTGCTCGACGTCGGAGAAACGGACGTGGAGGGGAGCCGGCATGAAGCGGGCACTGGGGGCGATGGCGATCACCGGGGCGGTGCTGTTCGGGATGTCCGGCTGTCTGCTGGACGACGAGGAGCGGCGGGACGTCGACTACGGCGTCGGCGAGCCGGTGCAGGTGCTGGTGATCGAGGGGCGGATCGGCGGGATCACCGTCCGCGGGGGCGGGGACGCGGTGAAGGTCGCCGAGCACCAGAACTACCGGGGTGCGGCGCCGCGGAGCAGCCACGAGGTCAGGGACGGCACCCTGACGCTGCGCTACGACTGCGACGACTGCGGCGTCGGGTACGAGGTGGACGTGCCGGCCGGCACCCGGGTGCGGGTCAGCGCGGAGACCGGCGGGGTGCGGCTGACCGGGCTGGCCGGTGAGGTGGAGGCGAAGGTCGGCACCGGCGGGGTGGAGGCGAGCGGGCTGACCTCCCCGGTGGTGCGGCTGAGCACCGGCACGGGTGGCATCGAGGCCTCGTTCGCGGGGAGCCCGGACACGGTGGAGGCCCGGGCGGAGACCGGCGGGGTCCGGGTCCGGGTGCCGGCGGGGGAGGCGTACGCGGTGGACGCGAGCGCCGGGACGGGCGACGTCTCGGTGGAGGTGCCCCGCCGGCCCGGTGCGGTGCGCAGCATCACGGCGCGGACCGGGACGGGCGGAGTGACGGTCGGCGGTGTCTGACGGGCCGGTGCCCACGGCGCTGCCGGTAGGGCATGATCTTCTCCGCGGGGGAGGCGTCCCCGGGTACGGGGGGCAGGTGGACGGGGACCGGTTCGCACCGGGGCGGGCCCGGCGGACGCGGTTCGCCGGGGTGAGCCCCTACGTGCTGGACGGCCTGCTGGCGGTCTGCTCGGCGGGGATCTCGGTCTGGGCGGTGTTCCACGACGACGGCGCCCGGCCCTGGTGGGTCTACCTGCTGGCACTGGGCACCGCGCTGCCGCTGCCCTGGCGGCGGCGGGCTCCGCTGACGGTGCTGGCCGTCAGCGGTGGGGTGTCGGCGGTGCTCTCGGTGGTGGCGCACTCGGTGATGCCGCAGCTGCCGCTGTACGCGGTGATCAGCGTCTACACGGTGGCCGAGCGCGCGCGGGACTGGCAGCGCTGGACGGTGCTGGCCGTGGTGGTGGCCGCCAACGTGGTGGGGACCCGCTCGCCCAACGGCATGCTGTTCTCCCTGCTGACCTCGGTCGGCGCGTTCGTCTTCGGCTCGCTGGTGCGCGAACTGCGCCGGCTGGCCCAGGTGGAGGCGGAGCGCGCCCGGGAGGCCGGCCGGCGGGCGGCCAGCGACGCGGCGCGCGCGGTCGCCGAGGAGCGGGGCCGGATCGCCCGGGAGATGCACGACATCCTGGCGCACGCCGTGTCGCTGATGGTGATCCAGGCGGAGGCCGGCCCGCTGGTGGTGCACAAGGACCCGGAGCGGGCGATCAGGACCTTCGACACCATCGCCGACTCCGGCCGCGACGCCATGGTGCAGCTGCGCCGGGTGCTCGGGGTGCTGAAGGAGGACGGCGCGGCGCCGGAGCTGGCGCCGCAGCCGCGGCTGTCCGAACTCGCCGGCCTGGCCGAGCGGGTGCGCGGCGCGGGGCTCCGGGTGGACCTGGACGCCTCGCCCGGCCCCCTGCCCGCGGACGTCGAGGCGGCCGCGTACCGGATCGTGCAGGAGGCGCTGACCAACACGGTCAAGCACGCCGGCGCGGACCGGGCGGCCGTGCGGGTGGTCCGCGCGGGCGAGGTGCTGGAGGTCATGGTGTCCGACAACGGGCGCGGAGTGCGCCGACGGGCGGACCGCACGGTGAGCGACTGGTCCGGCGGGCGCGGGCTGGTCGGGATCCGGGAGCGGGCCGCGGCCTGCGGCGGTCGGGCCGAGGCCGGGCCCGGGCCGGAGGGGAACGGCTTCGTGGTGAGCGCCCGGCTGCCGCTGGGCGAGGGCGTGTCGAGGGAGAAGGTGGGACGGTGAAGCCGATCCGGGTGGTCGTCGCGGACGACCAGGAGCTGGTGCGGGCCGGGTTCGGGATGATCCTGGACGCGCAGCCGGACATCGAGGTGGTCGCGGAGGCCCGCGACGGCGCCGAGGCGGTCGAGGCGGTCCGCGAGCACGGCCCCGACGTGCTGCTGCTGGACGTCCGGATGCCGGTGATGGACGGCCTGGAGGCGGCCCGCCGGGTCTGTGCGGAGTTCCCGGACACCAAGGTGATCATGCTGACCACCTTCGACATCGACGACTACGTCTTCGACGCGCTCTACGCGGGGGCGAGCGGGTTCCTGCTCAAGGACGTCCGCCGGGACGACCTGGCGCACGGCGTGCGGATGGTCGCCTCGGGCGAGGCGCTGCTGGCGCCCTCGGTGACCCGCCGGCTGATCGGTGAGTTCGCCGCCCGTCGGCCGGGCGGGGCCAAGCCGCCGGCGCAGGGCGTACGGGCACCGTCCCGGCTGCTGGAGCAGCTCACCGTGCGGGAGCGGGAGACGCTGCGGCTGCTGGCCCGCGGGCTCTCCAACGCGGAGATCGCCGCCGAGCTGGTGGTGAGCGAGCACACCGTGAAGACGCACGTCAGCAATGTGCTGGGCAAGCTCGGGCTCCGGGACCGGGTGCACGCGGTGGTGTTCGCCTACGAGGCCGGGGCGGTCGTCGCGGGCGAGGGCTGACGCCCGGCCCGGGGCCCTCCGGCCCGCGGGGGCCGCTCTCGGGGGCCGCTCTCCGGAGGGATCCCCCGCGCGGGGGAGGCGGCGGGTTCGCCGGTGCGGGCGATCCGCGACGAGCGGTCCGGCGGACAGCATCTGGGGTGTCGGAGAACGAACCCGCAGACCGGAGAACACCCATGAACGCCACCAGGCTCGACCGCCTCACCCCGTTCGCCGCCGTCGGCGGCCCCGCCCTGATGGCGCTGTACGGCGGCATCAGGCTGCTGGACGGCTCGCGGGACCCGGGCCCGGGCTGGATGGTCGGCCACACCCTGATGCTGGCGGGGCTGCTGCTGTTCGGCCCGGTGCTCGCCGCGCTGCGCGGGCGGCTCGCCCCGCGCCGTACGGTCGGCCGGATCGCCGCGAACGCGGCGGCGGGGGCGGCCTTCGCGGGCCTGGCGGCCTCGGTGGTACAGATCGGGATCGACCTCTACGTGGGGGCGGTCGCCGCGGACAAGGCCGACCAGCAGCGGATGTTCGAGAGCGTCCAGGACCGGCCGGGAGTGCTGCCGGCCTTCTACTCGGTGGGCCCGCTGCTGTTCTACGTCGGCCTGCTGGCGCTGCTGGTCGCCGCCTCGGCCGGTGCGACCCGGGCACTGCGGTGGTGGAGCCCGGTGCTGATGCTGCTCGGAACGGCCATGACGGTCGTCGACCTGGCCCTGATCCCGCCGGCCGCCGTGCTGTACCTGGTGGCGCTGGCGCCGCTGGCCGGGTTCGGCGGGGCGCGGCGCCCGGTCGCGGCCTGAGCGCAGGGGCCGGCCGCTCCCACGGGGGTGGGGCGGCCGGCGGGGCCGGGGCAGCGGCCCGCGCGCCGGATTTTCGGTGGCGGTCCGCGGCCCCGGCCCCGTACCGTCCCGGGCATGACCGCCAAGCGTCCGCTGATCGCCGTTCTGACCGGTGCCGGGATCTCCACCGACTCCGGCATCCCCGACTACCGTGGCCCGGCCGGCCTCTGGCAGCGCGACCCGGCGGCCCAACAGCTCGTCACCATCGGCCCGTACCTGGCCGATCCGGACGTCCGCCGCCGGGCCTGGCTGCTGCGCCGGGACGCGGGCGCGCTGACCGCCGAGCCGAACGCCGGACACCTCGCGCTGGTCGAGCTGGAGCGCAGCGGGCTGCCGGTGCGGGTGCTCACCCAGAACGTGGACGGCCTGCACCAGCGGGCCGGGCTGCCCGCCCGCAAGGTGCTCGAACTGCACGGCACCGCGCGGGAGGTGGAGTGCGTGCGCTGTCATGTCGTCGGTTCGATGGCCGGGGCGCTGGAGCGCGTCGCCGCCGGCGAGCCGGACCCGGCCTGCCGGGACTGCGGCGCGGTGCTCAAGCCCCGCACGGTGATGTTCGGCGAGGCGCTCGACCCGGTGGTGCTCCAGCAGGCCGACGCCGTGACCAAGGCCTGTGACCTCTTCATCGCCGTCGGCACCAGCCTCCAGGTGTACCCCGTGGCCGCGCTCCCGCAGATCGCGCTGGAGTCCGGCGCCCGGCTGGTCGTCGTCAACGGTGAGCCCACGCCGTTCGACGAGGCGGCGGACGAGGTGATCCGCGAGCCGATCTCCACCGCGCTCCCGGCCCTGGTCCGCCGGCTGGTGGCCGAGCACGCCTAGGCGGGACGGGCCCTGGCCGAACGCCCCTGGACCGGAACGGCCGCGTGCGTACGATGATCACCCGGCTCCCCCCTCATGGCCAGGAGTGATCGATCGATGACGACGACGGCGAAGTTCGACCCCTGGTCGGCGGCGTTCGTGGCCCACCCCTACGACGCGTACACCGAGCTGCGCGAGCACGCCCCGGTGACGTACTACGAGCCGACCGGCCAGTGGCTGGTGTCGCGCCACGAGGACGTCAGCGCGCTGCTGCGGGACCGGCGGCTGGGGCGGACGTACACCCACCGCTTCACCCACGAGGAGTTCGGCCGGCCCGCACCCGACCCGGCGCACGAGCCGTTCCACACGCTCAACGACCACGGGCTGCTCGACCTGGAGGCGCCGGACCACACCCGGATCCGGCGGCTGGTCTCCAAGGCCTTCACCCCGCGGATGGTCGAGGGGCTGCGCCCGACCGTCCGGCGGCTCGCCGCCGACCTCGTGGACGGGCTGCTCGCGGCCGGCGGCGGCGACCTGATCGCCGCCGTCGCCGAGCCGCTGCCGGTCGCGGTGATCGCCGAGATGCTGGGCGTGCCGGAGAGCGACCGGCACCTCCTGCGGCCGTGGTCCGCCGACATCACCGGCATGTTCGAGCTCAACCCGACCGAGGAGGCCGCCCGCCGGGCCGTCACCGCGAGCACCGAGTTCTCGGACTACCTGCGCGCCCTGATCCGCGCGCGCCGGGACCGGCCCGGCGGCGACCTGATCAGCGCGCTGATCCAGGCCCAGGAGGGCGCCGACGCGCTCAGCGAGCAGGAGATGGTCTCCACCTGCGTCCTGCTGCTGAACGCCGGCCACGAGGCGACCGTCAACACCACCGGCAACGGCTGGTGGGCGCTGTTCCGCAACCCCGGCGAACTCGCCGGGCTGCGCGGCTCGGTGGACGAACTGCTGCCCACCGCCGTCGAGGAGCTGATGCGCTGGGACACCCCGCTGCAGATGTTCGAGCGCTGGGTGCTGGAGGACATCGAGATCCGCGGCGTCACCGTTCCGCGCGGCTCCGAGGTCGCGCTGCTCTTCGGCTCCGCCAACCGGGACCCGGCCCGCTTCGCCGACCCCGACCGGCTCGACCTCGGCCGCGCCGACAACCCGCACGTCACCTTCGGCGCCGGAATCCACTTCTGTCTCGGCGCTCCGCTCGCCAGACTGGAGCTCACCGAGTCCTACGGCGCACTGCTGCGCCGGGCACCCGGCCTGCGGCTGGTCCGCGAGCCCGAGTGGCGCCCGGGCTACGTGATCCGGGGGCTGGAAGAACTGCTGGTCGAGATCTAGGGGGAGTCGTGGGCAAGGCGACGGGGGCACTGCTGGGCCTGGCGATCGGGGACGCGCTGGGCCACCGCACCGAGTTCGACGAGATCGAGCACATCGCCCAGTACTGCGAGGACTGGCGCCGGCTCCCGCTGCCGGAGAAGGCGCTGGTCACCGACGACACCCAGATGACGCTCGCCCTCGGCCGCGCCCTGCGCACCGCCCTGGAGCGCGGGCCGCTCGGCCCGCTGCGTCTGGAGCGGCCGCTGCGCGAGGAGTTCGTCGAGTGGTGGCGGTCGCCGGAGAACAACCGCGCGCCGGGGATGACCTGCATGCGCTCCTGCTGGCGGCTCAGTGACGGCCGCCGCTGGCAGGAGGCGAGCGACGTCGGCTCCAAGGGCTGCGGCGCCAACATGCGGGTCGCCCCGATCGGCCTGGTCAAGGAACTGAGCCCGCGCCAGCTCTCCGGCGCCGCCCAGCTGCAGTCCGCCCTCACCCACGGCCACCCCACCGCGCTCGCGGCCAGTGACCTCACCGCGTACGCGGTCCGCAGGCTCGCCGAGGGCCTGCCGCCGGCCGGGCTGACCGCCGAACTGCGGGCGTACGCGCTGGCCAACCGCACCCGGTACGACGAGTTCTGGCTCGGCGACCTCGCGCAGCACGCCCAGGACCCGTCGCCGGAGCACTTCATCGCCCGTGGCTGGGACGAGTGCCTAGGTGTCCTCGACCGGCTGGACGCCGCGCTCGCCGCACCCGACGTCGAGGCGGACCCGTGCCTGGCCACCGGTGAGGGCTGGATCGCCGAGGAGGCGCTCGCCACCGGCCTGCTCTGCTTCCTGCTGCTGCCGGACGACCCGGTCGCCGCCGTGCGCCGGGCCGCGTACTCGTCCGGCGACTCCGACTCCATCGCCTGTCTGACCGGCGCCTTCGCCGGCGCGCACCTGGGTGAGCAGGCCTGGCCGGCGGACTGGGTCGAGCGGATCGAGTACCGGGACGAGCTGCTCGCGCTCGGCGCCCTCTGGGACTGACGGCGCCCCGGGACCGGGCGCACCCCGGGGCAGCGGGCGCCCGGGCGGGCGGTGGGGGAACCGCCCGGGCGCCGGCCGCGTCGAACCGCCATGACGAGCCGCACCCGCAGCACCCGCAGTCGCACCAGCCGCCGCCCGGCGGCCCCGCTCCTCGCGCCGGTCCTCGCCGCCGCGCTCGCCGCACCGCTGCTCACCGGCTGCGGCAGCACGGGCGCCGCCGACCCGGTCGTCGTCCGGGCCTCCGCGCCCACCTCCGCGCCACCCGCCGACCCGGCCCAGGTCTCGGCGACCGCCGCCGCCACCAGCGCCTTCGGCCTGGACCTGCTGCACACCCTCACCAGCGCGCCCGACGGGGCCGGCCGCAACCTGGTGCTCTCCCCGTCCGGTCTGGCCACCGTGCTCGCCATGGTGCTGCCCGGGGCCCGCGGCACGACCGCCGACGAACTCGCCAGGGCCCTGCACACCGAACTCACCCCGCAGCAGTACGCCCTCGCCACCGGCGCCCTCAACCGCGCCGTCCCGCCCACCGACGGCCTGACCCTGCGCCAGGCGGACGACCTCTGGACCCAGCAGGGCTTCCCGCTCGACCAGGGCTACCTGGCCACCCTCGCCGCCGCCTTCGGCACCGGCGTGCACACCGCCGACTTCCGCAATGACCCGCAGGGCGCCCGCAAGACCGTCAACGCGGCGGTGGAGAAGGCGACCGAGGGCCGGATCAAGGAACTCTTCGGCGAGAAGGCGATCAACCCGAACACCCGCCTGGCGCTCACCGACGCGCTCTACCTGAAGGCGAAGTGGGCCGTCCCGTTCAAGCCCGCGCAGACCTCCGACCGGCCGTTCCACCGCCTGGACGGCTCGACCCCCGCCGTCGCCACGATGGCGCAGAGCGGCACCTTCCGCTACGCCGACGGCTCCGGCGGCATCGTCGGCCAGCCCTGGCAGGCCGTCGAACTCCGCTACGCGGACGGCGGGATGGCGATGGACCTGCTGGTGCCCGCCCAGGGCGGGTTCGAGGCCTTCAGGAAGGGCCTGGACCAGGCCCAGCTCACGATGATCCTGGACTCGCTCGCCGAGCGGCCGGTCGACCTCACCCTGCCGCGCTTCCACTTCGACACGGCCAACGAGCTGACACCGACCCTGCGTGCGCTCGGCGTCGACGCCGCCTTCGACGCCGCCGACCTCAGCGGCATCCCCGGACCGGGGGCGGACGAGCGGCTGAAGATCGGCACGGTGGTGCAGAAGGCCACCGTCCAGGTGGACGAGGACGGCACGGTGGCCGCCGCCGGCAGCGGTGTCGGCATCGAGGCGGCGGGCGCGGCGGCTCCGCAGAAGGCCGTCGAGCTGCACATCGACCGGCCGTTCCTGTTCCTGATCAGGGACACCACCAGCGGCCGGCCGCTCTTCCTCGGCCAGGTCACCGACCCGCAGGCCGGCTGACCGGCGCGCAGGCCCCGCTCAAGGGCCCGAAGGCCCGGCGAGGCGGTGCCAGGCCCGGCGTGCCGCGCCCGGTCACCAGGCCGGGTAGCGCCCGCCGAGGGCCGGGTGGGTCGGCTCACGGCTGCCGAACAGCACCAGCAGGTCGTCCGCCACCCGCAGCAGCGTCTCCCCGCCCTCGACGGCCTCGGTCCAGGCCGCCGGCAGGGCCGCCGCGCCGTACGCCGCGCCCACCAGGTTGCCGCAGACCGCGCCGGTGGAGTCGCTGTCCCCGGAGTGGTTCACCGACAGCAGCAGCGCCGTCCGGGCCGGGTCCGGCCCGGACGCGGCGGCCAGCAGGCAGTACACCGCGATCGCCAGGCACTCCTCGGCGATCCAGCCGAGCCCGACCCGCTCCACCGCCTCCGCCGAGGGCTCCGCCTCCTCGGCCACCCGCACCGCCCGGTGCAGCGCCAGGACGGTCTCCTTGGAGGCCGGGAGGTCCCGGGTCTGCTCGACGACCTGCCCGACCGCCGTCCACGGCTCGACCCCGTCCACCAGCCGCTCCACCAGGGACGCGAACGCGCCCGCCGCCAGATAGCCGGTCGGGTGCCCGTGGGTGAGCTGCGCGCACTGCGCGGCCAGCCCGAAGGACTGCTCGACGCCCAGCCGGGCCAGCCCGAACGGGGCCGAGCGCATCACCGTGCCGCAGCCCTTGGAGTGCGCGTTGATCGGCCCAGGCTGCCCGAACGGCGCCGGCGCCTGGAACTCCGGGTGGTACGACACCCCGCTCAGGCAGGCGTTTCCGGGCGCCCGCCGCGCGTACAGGAACGGCTGCCGCAGCAGCCAGCCGTCGTACGGGCGGGGGAGCGGACGCTGGTCCGGCGCGCCCTGCTGCTGCGTCAGCAGCCAGCGCCGGTAGGCGCCGTGGACGGCCTCCGGGACCGAGCCGCCGCCGCCCGACCAGCCCCGGACGAAGCCGCGGATCAGCCCCTCGGCGGTGAACAGCGTCATCTGCGTGTCGTCGGTGACCTCGGCGATCCGGCCACCGCTCGGCAGCCCGGTCACCCCGGCCGGGCCGTACTGCTCCCGGATCTGGTGCAGCTGCTGGAACTCCACCGGCCAGCCCAGGGCATCGCCGACGCCCCCGCCGAGCAGTGCCCCGCGCACCCGGTCCGCGTACCCCGACTCCGTCACCGCCACCGTCGCTCCCCCTTGCTCCTGGGGCCCGCCCGGTCGATCGGGCCGAGGTCGGCCGGACCGGCCGGACCGGCCCTGACGATGTCCGTTCTATCAGGCCCGGCCGCTACCGCCGGATCTCCCCGGCCCGGCCGTGCAGGGCGGCCCGGTCGGCGGCCGCCCGGCCCGCCACCCAGCCCTCGCCGTCGCTCACCCGGACCCGCTGCGAGACCAGCTTCGGGAACATCCGCCCGACCTGCTGGTCGACCGCCTCGGTCCGGGCCGCCAGCGCCGGCAGCAGCCGCTCGTCCGGCACCAGCTGCGCCTCGGTGCCGTCCTCGCGCAGGTGCCGGCCGGCCGCCGCGTCGTTGGTGGCCTGCTCGGTCGCGGCGGTCAGCCGCTCGCGGATCCGCGCCGCGTACGCGACCAGGAAGGAGTGCCGGAACGCCTTGGTGCGCGAGGCGCCGTCCAGGTGCTGGCGGGAACCGGCCTTGTTCATCGCGTGCGTCGCCTGCACCAGCAGCGAGGTGTACAGCAGCTCGACGCCGTCCAGATCGCCGTCGAAGCCGATGATGGTGCAGAAGCCGAACTCCTTCGCCCACACCACCCGGCACCGGTTCGCCGCCGCCACCGCGTCCAGCAGCATCGTCTTCGGGACCTCGTAGGGGTTGTCCACGCCGATCCGCAGCGCCGCCGGGGCGTTGCGGTCCTCGCCGCCGACCGCCAGCAGCGCCTCGTCGATGCTGTGCTGGGCCATCAGCTGCTGGGCCTTGGCGGTGAGCGCCTCGGCCTCCTCCGGGTACTCGGTGGACTCGGCCTTCGCCAGCAGCGCCCGGACCCGGGACAGCATCCGCGGCTCGCCCGGGACCGGACCCTGCGCCCGCCGCTCCGCCCGGGGCGCCTGCCCGCCCTGCCCGGGCGCCGGGCCGACCGGGGCGATCGGGGGCAGCCGGCCCCAGCTGCGCAGCAGCTCCAGAACGGTCGTGGCCAGCGCGAAGCGGTCCAGCCGGTGCCGGTGGGCGAACGCTCCCAGGTACGCCTCGTCGCCCTCCCACCACACCTCGGTCTCCAGCTCGCGCAGCTGCTCCTGCCAGCGCCGGTCCGTCGCGGCCGCCGGGTGGCGCCGGTTCTCGGCGGCGATCAGGTCCACCGCGAGCGCCAGGTGCACCGGCTTCAGCTCCCGCCGCACCACCCGGGCCAGGTCCGCCGGCCGCCAGCCCGCGGACCAGCACCGCCCGACCGCCGTGTCCGCGTGGCCGAGCAGCGCCCGGCTCACCGCCTGCCACTGGCCGGGGGAGGCGGCCAGCAGCGAGGCCCCGGTGTCCAGCGCGAGGTCCAGCCCGTCGTCCGGCGCCGTCAGCACCGCCCGCACCGCCTGCTCCAGTAGCGGTCCGGCGCTCCCGTTCGCCCCGGTCCCGCCCTGCTGGCTGCGCTTGCCCACGGTGTCGCCTGCTCTCGTCGTGCCCGTCCTGCGGTCAGGGCGGCCTTCGCCCATGATGCCGGAGCGCCCGGCCCCGACGACGGGGACCGGGCGCTCGCACGGGTGCTCGACGGGCGCGGCCGTCAGCGTTCGACGGCCTTGGCCAGGATCTCCGGGACCCGCTCCAGCAGGCGGCCGGCGGCCAGCCCGATGGCGAGGAAGGCGATCAGCGCGCCGTACAGCGGGCCGAGCAGCAGCACCGGCCAGGTCGGGCCGTCGGAGAGCAGCGCCCAGCCGAGGTAGCCGGTCACCGGCAGGCTGAGCAGCGCGGCGCCGAACATCGAGCCGAAGCTGTTGAGCATCACCAGTCCGCCCTGGCCGGGGGCGGCGTTGCGCATCGGGCTGCTGTCGGCCGGCATGGTGTACGGCGCCAGCACGCTGAGCACCGCGCCGATCGCGATGCCGCAGCCGAGCAGGCCGAGCGCCAGGCCGAGCGCCGGCGCCAGACCGGCCCAGTCACCGGTCGCGCCGGCCAGGAACAGCGCCAGTACCAGGGTGACCGGCACCGCGTACGAGAGCACCGCGTACGCCCGCCCGCGCAGTTCCTCCCGGGCGTCGGCGGGGGTGAGCAGGGTGGCGGCGACCATCCAGAACGCCGAGCCGTCCATGCCGAACAGGTTGACCATCTGCAGGCCGAGGAACAGCCCGGTGGCGGCCACCAGGTAGACGCTCGACCAGCCCTGGACGACCGAGAGCACGCAGATCACCAGCGTCATCCCGATGCTGGTGAACACCGCGGCCTTGGCCCGCGGCTCCCGCCAGGCGTACCGCAGGTGACGCTGCATCACCGCGCCGGTCCGGCCCGCGGGCAGGAAGCCCCAGCTGCGCGAGGTCTGCACACCGCGCGCCACCTCCAGGGTGGAGGCGTCGGCGGTGACCATCAGCTGCTCCAGACTGGAGCGCCACCAGCGCATTAGCAGCACCAGCAGGGCGGCCGTCGAGGCCAGCTGGAGCAGTGCCAGCGCGTACCGGCCCTCGCCGGCGGTGCGGCCGGCGTCCACCCCGGCGACCGGCGGCACCCAGCGCAGCACCGACGCGATCGGCGCCAGCGGGCTGAGGTCGAGGCCGTCCTTCCCGGCCTTGCCGAACACGCTCTGCGAGCCGACGTTGGCGACCTGGATCAGCAGCGCGAAGAGCAGCCCGCCGAAGATCGCGTAGTCCTTGCCGCGCCGGCTGGAGAGCAGCCGGGCGTTGCCCGCCGCGACCGCCCGGGAGAGCGTCACCAGGCTGAGCACCGCCAGCGGGACTCCGATCACCGCGGCCACCGCCGAGGCGGCGCCGTTCACGCCGGACAGGGCGGCACCGGTGAGCAGGACCAGGGCGACCAGCGGCCCCGGGCCGATCAGCGCGGCCAGCACCGAGCCGCGCAGCAGCGGGCCGGGGCGCAGCGGCAGCATGGTGAGCCGGGTCGGGTCGGCGCTCTCGTCGCTGGAGAAGAGGAAGAGCGGCAGCGCGGCCCAGCTGACGGTGAGGGCGCCGACCAGCATCACGGCCGCGTCGCCGGCGCCGCGGTGCCCGTTCAGCAGGGCCGTCGCGAGCGCGACCAGCGCGGCGAACAGCAGGCCGAACACCGCGCCGACGACGTAGAGCACCGCCCGCCCGCGGCTGCGCCGCAGGCCGTTGCGGAGCAGCCGGAGCTTGAGCGACACGAGGGTGCGGACCACGACGCGTCCGTCCGGCACGGGCGTGCGGGTGGTGCGGACCCCGGCGGGGGCGGCACTCACCGCTCGCCCCCGAGCCAGTCGAGGGCCTGGCCGTCGTCCTCGCGGACGCCGATCAGGTCCAGGAACGCCTCGTGCAGGCTGCGGCCGCCGCGGACGGTGTCCAGCGGGCCCTGGGCGATCACCCGGCCGGCGTTGACCACGGCGACCCAGTCGCAGAGCTGCTCGACGAGCTCCATGACGTGGCTGGAGAAGACGACGGTGGAGCCGGCCGCGGCGTAGCGCTTGAGCACGCCGCGGATGGTCTGGGCGGAGACCGGGTCGACGCCCTCGAAGGGCTCGTCCAGGAAGAGCACGTCGGGGTTGTGCAGCAGCGCGGCGGCCAGGCCGATCTTCTTGCGCATGCCGGTGGAGTAGTCGGCGACCAGCTTGTCGGCGTGCCCGGCGAGGTCCAGGACGGCCAGCAGCTCCTCGGCGCGGCGGTCCACCTCGGCACCGGGCAGGCCGCGCAGCCGGCCGTTGTACTGCAGCAGCTCGCGGCCGCTGAGCCGCTCGAACATCCGCAGGCCCTCGGGCAGGATGCCGATCCGGGCCTTGGCGGCGACCGGGTCGGCCCAGACGTCGGCGCCGTGCACCAGGACGGCGCCCTGGTCGGGCCGGAGCAGGCCGGTGACCATGGACAGCGTGGTGGTCTTGCCGGCGCCGTTCGGGCCGACCAGGCCGATGAACGCGCCGGCCGGCAGCTCCAGGCTCAGCCCGGCGACCGCCGCCTGGCTGCCGAAGTGCTTCCACAGCCCCTGGATGCTGACGGCGGAGGCGGCTGGGGTCGCGGGGACTGGGGACGGCGGCGGCGCTGACGCCTGCATGGCGGCCTTCTCTGCTGGGGGACGGGTGAATTCCAGGCCAGCCTGCCACTGCCCGGGGCGGGCTGTCGTCCGGATTGGCGATCATCGACGGGTCGGGGCCGAACGGGTGAGTGCGCAGGCCCGGCCGAACCGCGCCGAGGCCGGTCCGGGAAAGTGGCAACTACTCAGGGCCCCTGTTCGTCCTGCACTATGAAGGCCAGTGAGCGCGCACGGCGCGCCGGGGTGTCGGAGGTGGCGGATGGCCGTTCAACCGTGGGGCGAGCAGGGCCCCGGGTACGGAGGACGGCCGCCCCAGGTACCGGCCAAGCCGTATGCGCAGCCGTACGCCCAGCCCTACGCGCAGCCCGCGCCGATGCCCCAGGCGGCGATGCGGGCGGCGCACACGGACCGGGACCGCACCGTCGACGTGCTGAAGGCCGCGTACGCCGAGGGCCGGCTCTCCGCCGACGAGTACGGCCAGCGCTTCGACGCGGCGAGCGCCGCGCAGACGTACGGCGAGCTGGCCCGGCTGGTGGCCGACCTGCCCTCCGGTCCGATGGTGACGCCGATGGCGCCGATGACGGCCGTCGGCCACCCGGTGCCGCAGACCTTCCTGCTGCCGCCCCCGCCGGTGCCGTCCCGGCCGACCAACGGCACGGCCGTGGCGTCGATGGTGCTCGGCCTGCTGGGGCTGGGACTGCCCGCCGTGATCACCGGCCACATCGCCAAGGCCCAGATCCGGGAGCGCAACGAGGAGGGCGACACGATGGCCACGGTCGGCCTGGTCTTCGGCTACCTGGCGAGCGCGATCTACACCCTGCTGATGCTGGCCCTGATCGCCTGACGCCGGCCCGGTCGCGGGGCGCCCCCCCCCGGGGCGGGGCGCGCCCGCCCCCCCCCCGGCTCCGGCAAGCCGGCGGCCGGGGGCAAGGCGGGCGCCGGCGGCAGGTCGGGCGGCGGGCGGTCCGGCGGCGGCAAGCCGGCCGCCGGGAAGTCGGGCGCGGGCAAGGCCGGCGCCGCCCGCAAGGGTCGCCCCCGCCGCTCCTCCTGAGCCACCGCACGGGCATCACACGGCCCCGCCCCCGCTCGGCGGGGCGGGGCCGTCGGCGTGGGGCGCGGGAACGCGGGAGTCGCTCGCGGCGGGAGCGGCGAACGTCATGAGGATCGGGTCGCCGCCGCGGTCCTCGGGGTGACCGGTGCCCCCGGCCGTCGCCGAAGCGGCTTCTCCGCTCCGGAGCCGGCCCGCGCCGTGGCCTCGTCCGGCCCCGGCGGCAGGACAGGCCCGAAACGGCCTCGCCTCCGTCACGGGCGAGCCGTGCCGTGCTCCAGGTAGACGGTCGCGGACCGCGTCCTGGCGGCGCAGGCGGCGTGGACGCGGCGAGCGAGGCGCGGGATGAGCAGGGCCTCCAGCCGGCCGGTGCCGTGGAAGGCGTACGTGCCGATCTCCACCCGGTCGGCGGTGATGCGGTCGAGCTGGTCGGCCGGGAGGACGCCGCCGTCGAAGACGAAGAGGAGCTTGTCGCCTTCGGTGGGGTGGGGCGCCCAGTCGGCGACGAGCAAGCGGCCGATCGGCGGGGTGATGCCGAGTTCCTCCTCGACCTCGCGGGCCGCGCCCTCGCTCGGGGTCTCCCCGGAGTGCAGGTAGCCGCCGGGGATCTCCCAGCCGGGCTTGTAGGTCGGCTTCACGAGGAGGACGCGGTCGTCCCGGTCGAAGAAGAGCACGCCGGCGGCGGTGCGGGGCCGGGCCACGACCTCGGGGGACGGGGAGTCGGTCATGGCGACGACGGTAGCCGCTCGGCCCCGCCCGGCGACGATCCGAGCCACTGCACGACGCCGGGTCTTCGCCGGGCGGGGCTCGCGGTCAGTGGTGGTGGCCGGCCGGTGCGGTGGCGGGGGCCGGCGGTGCGGTGGCAGTGGTGGGGGCCGCCGGCACGGTGAAGGCGGCGGTGCGGACGGTGTCCTGGTGCCGGAAGTCGAGGAAGAACCGGTAGTCGCCCGGGCTGGGGGCGGTGCCGGTGAAGGTGATGTCCGGGCCGGGGGCGGTGGTGTCCGGGTGGACGTGGAGCTGGGCGAGGTCGCCGGCCCGCAGGACGACCAGGTGGCCGTAGGCGCCGAGGTAGGGCTGGAGATCGGTGACGGGCCGGCCGTCCTTGGTCACGGTGAGGGTGAGCCGGGCCGGGCGGCCGGGGGTGAACTCCCCGCCCAGGGTGACGGTGTAGCCGTCGACGGTGACGGTGCGTCCGGTCTCCGGCAGGGGTGCGGGGCGCAGGTCCCCGGCGGCGTGCAGGTCGGCGCCGAGGGTGAGGCCCTCGGTGGAGCCGGCCGGGGTGAAGTCGGCGAGGACCCGGTATTCGCCGGCGGCCGGTAGTGCGGCAGGGGTGCTCCAGGTGCCGTCGGCGGCGCGGACGGGGTGCAGGTGCTGGAAGGTCGAGAGGTCGCGCGGGGCGACCATCAGGTGCAGCTCCTTCTCGTGCGCCGGGAGGTAGTCGGTGACCGGGCGGCCGTCCGCGCCGAGGACGCGCAGGCGCAGGTCGACCGGGGCGCCGGCGCTGACGAAGGGGTTCTCCAGGCTGAGGGTGTAGCCGCGTTCGGAGATCTGGAGGCCACCGGGCAGCCGGTCGGCGGCCGGACCGGGCGCGAGGTCGGCGGTGCCCTGCGCGGTGGCCGCGGCACTGCCGGGCCGCGGAGCCGGGGCGCTCCCGGTGGCGTGGCCGACGCCGTAGGCGGCGCCGAACGCGGTGGTGAGGCCGGTGGCGAAGGCGGCGATCTTCAGCGCGGTGTTCATGGCGGAGCTCCTTCGTGCCCTGGGGGGCGAGCGGGTGCGGAGGTGCGGGGTCGCATCGGTGGGCGCGCCCTGAGTGAATACCCCCCTGGGGTATCAAGTCAAGGAGGTTCGAGGGTTGCGATGGATACCCCCTAGGGGTATTAATGGAGCCAGGCCGGACCGATACCCCCCTCGGGTATCAGGCTGGGTCCGTCGAGATCACCGGAGGAAACCATGTCCTGCTGCTCCACCACCGGCACCTGCTCCACCACTGCCGTCGCCGAGCCGGCTCCCGCCGCCGTGACCACGGTCTACGCGGTCGCCGGCATGACCTGCGGCCACTGCGAGCAGGCCGTCGGCAAGGCGGTCTCGGCCCTGCCCGGCGTCGGCGCCGTCACCGTGGACGTCGAAGCCGGCCTGGTCACCGTCGCGGCCGAGCCCGAGCTGGACGACGAGGCGCTGCGCGTCGCGATCGACGAGGCGGGCTACGCGCTGACCGGCCGCGGCTGACCCGGTCCGATCGGGGGTCGGTACCCCTCAGGGGTATCTGCCGGCCGCCGGGACGCCCCGCCCGGCGGCCGGCCCGAGCACTTCCCCGACCCCTGAAGCCCCGACGCCTGAACCTCCGAACCCCCGAGCACCGGCGCGGCATCGCGTGAGCGACCGGTGCACGACCCCACGGCCCCACGACGACTCACGAGGAGCCCGAATGACCACCCAGGCACCCGCCTCCACCGAGGTGGAGCTCAGGATCGGCGGCATGACCTGCGCCTCGTGCGCCGCCCGGATCGAGAAGAAGCTCAACCGCATCGACGGTGTCGAGGCCACCGTCAACTACGCCACCGAGAAGGCGCGGGTCGTCATCACGGACGGCGTCGAGGTCGCCGACCTGATCGCCACCGTCGAGGCCACCGGATACACCGCGGCACTCCCGAAGCCCGCCTCCGACCGACCGTCCGAGGGCGCCGAGGAGACCGGCCGGGGCGTCGACGAGCTCGCCCCGCTGAGGCAGCGTCTGTTCACCGCGCTCGCCCTGGCCGTGCCGGTGATCGCGATGGCGATGGTGCCGGCCCTGCAGTTCGACAACTGGCAGTGGCTCTCGCTCACCCTCGCGGCGCCCGTGGTCACCTACGCGGCCTGGCCGTTCCACCGGGCCGCCTGGACCAATCTGAAGCACGGCGCCGCGACCATGGACACCCTGGTCTCGCTCGGCACCGGCGCCGCCTTCCTCTGGTCGCTCTGGGCCCTGTTCCTCGGTCACGCCGGGATGCCGGGCATGCGGCACGGCTTCGAGTTCACCATCGCCCGCAGCGACGGCTCCGCCAACATCTACCTGGAGGCCGCGGCCGGCGTCGTCGCGTTCATCCTGGCCGGCCGCTACTTCGAGGCGCGCTCCAAGCGCACCGCCGGCGCCGCGCTGAAGGCGCTCCTGGAGCTCGGCGCCAAGGACGTCACCGTGCTGCGGGGCGGCGTCGAGGTCCGCGTCCCGACCGCCGAGCTGGCGGTGGGCGACCTCTTCGTGGTCCGCCCGGGCGAGAAGATCGCCACCGACGGGGTGGTGCAGCAGGGCTCCTCCGCGGTGGACGCCTCGATGCTCACGGGCGAGTCCGTCCCGGTCGAGGTCGCGGTCGGCGACACCGTCACCGGTGCCACCGTCAACGCCGGCGGCCGGCTGGTCGTCGAGGCCACCCGGGTCGGCGCCGAAACCCAGCTCGCCCGGATGGCCAGGCTGGTCGAGGACGCCCAGAACGGCAAGGCCGCCGCCCAGCGGCTGGCCGACCGGATCTCCGCCGTCTTCGTCCCCGTCGTGATCACCCTGGCCGTCGCCACCCTCGGCTACTGGATCGGCACCGGCGAGGGGTGGACCGCCGCGTTCACCGCCGCGGTCGCGGTGCTGATCATCGCCTGCCCGTGCGCGCTGGGTCTGGCCACCCCGACCGCGTTGATGGTCGGCACCGGCCGCGGTGCGCAGCTGGGGATCCTGATCAAGGGGCCGGAGGTGCTGGAGTCGACCCGTCGGGTGGACACCGTCGTCCTGGACAAGACCGGCACCGTCACCACCGGCCGGATGACCCTGCTCGCCGTCCACACCGCCGAAGGCGTCACCGAGACCGAGGCGCTGCGCCTGGCCGGCGCCCTGGAACACGCCTCCGAGCACCCGATCGGTGCGGCCGTCGCCACCGCCGCCGCCCAGCGCGTGGGCGCGCTGCCGCCGGTGGAGGGCTTCGAGAACGTCCCCGGCCTCGGGGTGCGGGGCGTCGTCGAGGGCCACCGCGTCGTCGCCGGCCGCGAGGCACTGCTGGCCGAGTGGGAGCTCGCGCCGGTGCTGGCCGGGGTCAAGGCGGCGGCCGAGGCCGCCGGACGGACCGCGATCGCCGTCGGTTGGGACGGTGAGGCACGGGCGGTGCTGGAGGTCGCCGACGCGGTCAAGCCCACCAGCGCCGAGGCGATCCGTTCACTGCGGGCGCTGGGCCTGCGCCCCGTCCTGCTGACCGGTGACAACCGGCTGGTCGCCGAGGCGGTGGCGGCCGAGGTCGGCATCGAGCCGCAGGACGTGATCGCCGAGGTCCTCCCGCAGGACAAGGTCGACGCCGTGCGGCGGCTCCAGGCCCAGGGCCGGGTCGTCGCGATGGTCGGCGACGGCGTCAACGACGCCGCCGCCCTCGCCCGGGCCGACCTCGGCCTGGCCATGGGCACCGGCACCGACGCCGCCATCGAGGCCGCCGACCTCACCCTGGTACGCGGCGACCTGCGCGCCACCGCCGACGCCATCCGGCTCTCCCGCCGGACCCTCGCCACCATCAAGGGCAACCTGTTCTGGGCCTTCGGCTACAACATCGCCGCCCTGCCACTGGCCGCCGCCGGACTCCTCAACCCCATGATCGCGGGGGCCGCGATGGCCTTCTCCTCCGTCTTCGTGGTCACCAACAGCCTCCGACTGCGGACCTTCCAGGCCGCCCCGGACCGGCCCCTCGGTCGTTCCCGGGCGGTCAGCGCCCGAGCAGCTCCCCGCCGTTGCAGTGCAGGATCTCGCCGGTGATGAACCCGGCCTCGGGCGAGGCCAGGAAGTAGACCGCCGCGGCGACCTCGCCCGCCTCACCGATCCGGCCCAGCAGCGTGCGGGCCGCCCGGCGGGACACCTCCGCCTCGTCCAGCCGCGGGCCGAAGAACTCGGTGCCCGCCACGGTGCCCGGGGCGACGATGTTGGCCGTGATGCCCGAGGTGCCGAGCTGGGCGGCCAGGAAGTGGTTCCAGGCGTGCAGCGAGGCCTTGGCGGCCCCGTACGAGCCGGCGCCGCTCAGCGCCGCGATCGAGCTGACCGTGACCACCCGGCCGGCACCGGGGGTGAGCCGGTCGCGGATGGACTCGGTGAGCAGCACCACGGTCAGCACGTTGCGCTCGAAGTCGCCGCGCCAGCGGGCCAGCAGGGCGTGCGGACCGCCGCCGATCACGGTCTCCCGGCTGCCGGCGTTGTTCACCAGCACGTCGATCCGGTCCGGCAGTTCACCGAGCACCGCCTCGACGTCGTCGGGATCGGCGAGGTCGCGGACCAGCGGGGTGACGTTCGGTCCGAGGTCGGCCGCGGCCTGTTCGAGCACCGCCCGCCGGCGGCCGACGATCACGACCCGTTCGCCCGCCTCGGCGAACCGCCGCGCCACTTCGTACCCGATACCCGTGCCACCGCCGGTGACAACGACGTTCCTGGCCATCTGCGCACTCCCTCCCCAGTTCCGCCGCCACGCTGCGAGGGTGCGGGACGGTCCGTACCGGAATGCCACGATTCCTATCACGCTCGGTTGCCGTGACTGCGGGGAGGGTGACGTTGCGCCCGCCGGAAGGTGTGATATGGGCGGGCCACGGCCCGCACACGGAGCGTGGCGAGAGGCAGGTCACACCCCCCGGGCGTAACTTCTCGCACCCTGATACGTCTTAGGTTGGTAGTGCGGCAGTTTTTCGGTGGGCGGCGACGTGGCGAACGGCATCACGTCGCCGCACGACCACCACTGCCGCCGACGGGGCTCCGGCGGGCCCCGGGTCGGTCGCCGACTGTTGGCGGCCTTCGCGCACGGCGCCGGGGTGTGGCGGGTCTGGGACGCTTTGAGCGGCCGTCCCCGGCTGCGGCCGCCCCGGAGTCGTGCGCTGTACTTCCGCCACCCTCGCGCGGGACGGCGAAGGGCCCGGCCGCGCAGTGCGGCCGGGCCCTTGCAGGTCCTGCGTCAGCGGGCTTCGAGGCCCACGTAGTCGCGGATCGCGGTGCCGGTGTAGATCTGGCGCGGACGGCCGATCCGGCTGGTCGGGTCGTTGATCATCTCGTGCCAGTGGGCGATCCAGCCCGGCAGCCGGCCGAGGGCGAACAGCACGGTGAACATGCTGGTCGGGAAGCCCATGGCGCGGTAGATCAGGCCGGTGTAGAAGTCCACGTTCGGGTAGAGCTTGCGCGAGACGAAGAAGTCGTCCTGCAGCGCGTGCTCCTCCAGCTTCAGCGCGATGTCGAGCAGCTCGTCGGACTTGCCGAGCTGGCCGAGCACCTCGTGCGCCAGCAGCTTGACCTGCGCGGCGCGCGGGTCGAACGCCTTGTACACGCGGTGGCCGAAGCCCATCAGCTTGACGCCGTCCTCGCGGTTCTTCACCTTGCGGATGAACGCGTCGACGTCGCCGCCGTCCTTCTGGATGCTCTCCAGCATCTCCAGCACGGCCTGGTTGGCGCCGCCGTGCAGCGGGCCCCAGAGCGCCGAGATGCCGGCCGAGATCGAGGCGAACTGGTTGGCGTGGCTGGAGCCCACCAGGCGGACGGTGGAGGTCGAGCAGTTCTGCTCGTGGTCCGCGTGCAGGATCAGCAGCTTGTCCAGCGCGTTGACGACGACCGGGTTGAGCTCGTAGTCCTCGGCGGGGACGGCGAACGTCATCCGCAGGAAGTTCTCGACGTAGCTCAGGTCGTTGCGCGGGTAGACGAACGGCTGGCCGACCGACTTCTTGTACGCGTAGGCCGCGATGGTCGGGAGCTTCGCCAGCAGGCGGACCGTCGACAGGTGGCGCTGGGCGGCGTCGAACGGGTTGTGGCTGTCCTGGTAGAAGGTGGACAGCGCACCGACCACCGAGGACAGCATCGCCATCGGGTGGGCGTCGCGCGGGAAGCCCTGGTAGAAGCGCTTGACGTCCTCGTGCAGCAGGGTGTGCTGGGTGATCTCGCGGTTGAACTCCGACAGCTGGTCCGCCGTCGGCAGCTCGCCGTTGATCAGGAGGTACGCGGTCTCGATGAAGCTGCCCTGCTCGGCGAGCTGCTCGATCGGGTAGCCGCGGTACCGCAGGATGCCGTTGTCACCGTCCACGAAGGTGATCGCGGACTTGTACGCGGCGGTGTTACCGAAGCCGTTGTCCAGGGTGACCAGGCCGGTCTGCGGGAGCAGCTTCGAGATGTCGAAGCCGGCGTTGCCCGCAGTGCTCTCGACGACGGGGTACTCGTACTCGCCGTCCTGGTACCGCAGTACTACCGAGTTGTCGCTCACGTCTTCCTCACCGACGAAATGAATCCTCTTCCAAGGTGCCCTGACTGTCTCTACCATCCCCCATCTGGCGGACAGCCGCGCACCCGGGGTGGCCCGAAAGGGACCGCCCCTACAAAACCTGCCGCCGTAGCCGGTACGAACCGGACAAGATCGGCACCACCCCAGGCTCTGCCGTAAATCTCTTCACGTCAAGAGAACAATAGAGGCAACCATCCGTTGGAGAATCATCCAGTCGCCAGCCGATGATCCAGCGCGGCGTGCCTCCTACCTGCGCTGACGGTGCGAACGGCCTGGCCGATCGCCTTCCGTGACCCCACCAGCACTACCAGTTTCCGAGCCCTGGTCACGGCCGTGTAGAGCAGGTTCCGCTGGAGCATCGTCCACGCCGACGTGGTGACCGGAATCACCACCACGGGGTACTCGCTCCCTTGCGACCGGTGGATCGTCACCGCGTACGCGTGCGCCAACTCGTCCAACTCGTCGAAGTCGTACGGCACCTCCTCGTCCTCGTCGGTGACCACCGTCAACCGCTGGTCGTCCACGCTCAGCGAGGACACCACTCCCACTGTGCCGTTGAAGACGCCGTTGCGCCCCTTGTCGTAGTTGTTGCGGATCTGCGTGACCTTGTCCCCCACCCGGAACGTCCGCCCGCCGAACCGCCGCTCCGCCAGCCCCTCCCGGGCCGGCGTCACCGCCGCCTGCAACAGCGTGTTCAGGTTCCCCGCGCCCGCCGGCCCCCGGTGCATCGGCGCCAGCACCTGGACGTCCCGGCGGGCGTCGAAGCCGAACCGCTGCGGGATCCGCCGCGCCACCACGTCCACCGTCAGCCCGGCCGCCCGCTCGGCGTCGTCCTCCACGAACAGGAAGAAGTCCGGCAGGCCCTCCGTCAACGGCGGCTGCCCCTCGTTGATCCGGTGCGCGTTGGTCACCACGCCCGACTGCTGCGCCTGCCGGAAGATCCTGGTCAGCCGCACCGACGGGATCGGCCCGCCGTCGGCCAGCAGATCCCGCAGCACCTCGCCGGCGCCCACCGACGGCAGCTGGTCCACGTCCCCCACGAACAGCAGGTGCGCCCCCGGCGCCACCGCCTTGACCAGCTTGTTCGCCAGGATCAGATCCAGCATCGACGCCTCGTCCACCACGACCAGATCGGCGTCCAGCGGGCGGTCCCGGTCATAGGCCGCGTCCCCGCCCGGCCTCAGCTCCAGCAGCCGGTGCACCGTCGAGGCCTCCACCCCGGTCAGCTCCGCCAGCCGCTTCGCCGCCCGGCCGGTCGGCGCCGCCAGGACGACCTTCGCCCGCTTCGCCAGCGCCAGCGTCACGATCGACTTCACCGTGAACGACTTGCCGCAGCCCGGGCCGCCCGTCAGCACCGCCACCTTCTCCGTCAGTGCCAACCGCACCGACTGCTCCTGCTCCGGCGCCAGCTCCGCCCCGGTCCGCTTCGCCAGCCAGCCCAACGCCGCCGGCCAGTCCACGTCCGCGAACCACGGCATCCGGTCCGACTCCGAACGCAGCAGCCGCAGCAGCTGGTTGGCCAGCGAGATCTCCGCCCGGTGGAAGGGCACCAGGTACACCGCGGAGATCGGCTCGCCGCCCTCCCCCGGTACCGACTCGCGCACCACCCCCTCCGTGGCCACCAGCTCCGCCAGGCAGTCGATCACCAGCCCCACGTCCACCTGGAGCAGCTTCACGCCGTCCGCGATCAGCCGCTCCTCCGGCAGGTAGCAGTGCCCCTGGTCGCTGCTCTGCGACAGCGCGTACTGCAGGCCCGCCTTCACCCGCTCCGGGCTGTCGTGCGGAATGCCCACCGCCTGCGCGATCCGGTCCGCCGTCAGGAAGCCGATGCCCCAGACGTCCGACGCCAAGCGGTACGGCTCGTTCTTCACCACCCCGATCGAGCCGTCCCCGTACTGCTTGTAGATCCGCACCGCGAGCGACGTCGACACGCCGACGCCCTGCAGGAAGACCATCACCTCCTTGATGGACTTCTGCTCCTCCCAGGCCGCCGCGATCTTCTTGGTCCGCTTCGGCCCCAGCCCCGGCACCTCGATCAGCCGGCCCGGCTCGTTCTCGATCACCTCCAGGGTGTCCACCCCGAACCGCTCCACGATCCGCTCCGCGAACCGCGGCCCGATCCCCTTGATCAGCCCCGACCCGAGATAGCGCTGGATGCCCTGGATCGTCGCGGGCAGCACCGTCGTGTAGTTCTCGACCACGAACTGCTTGCCGTACTGCGGATGCGACCCCCATCGGCCGTGCAGCCGCAGCGACTCCCCCGGCTGGGCGCCCAGGAGTGCGCCCACCACCGTCAGCAGATCGTTCGCACCGCGCCCGGTGTCCACCCGGGCCACCGTGTAGCCCGTCTCCTCGTTGGCATACGTGATCCGCTCCAACACGCCCTCGACCTGAGCGAGCTGGCGCGGCAGCGGCGTCTGATCCGCCTGCGTCTGCCTGGCCACCGGGCCCCCTTACCAGTGCGGGTGCAGTTTCGCTACGCACCGTACCGCCCGGGTGCGACAGCGGGCGTCCTGGTGCCAGGCTGGAGGGGCAACGGGGGGCGCCGTCCACGCCCGTGCCCCGCCGCGACGGGCCCGCCCAAGGAGCACCGCCACCATGCTCAGCACCGCCTTCACCCCCGGCTCCCCCAACTGGCTCGACCTCGCCAGCCCGGACACCGCCGCGTCCGCGGCCTTCTACGGCACCGTCCTCGGCTGGACCGTCGCCACGGCCGGGCCCGAGGCCGGCGGCTACGGCTTCTTCCAGCAGGACGGCCGCACGGTCGCCGCCCTCGGACCGCTCACCGACCACACCGCCCACCCCGCCTGGACGATCTACTTCCGCACCCGCGACGCGGACCGGACCACCGCGCTCGTCGCCGCCGGCGGCGGCACCGTCCGCTTCACCCCGTTCGACGTCTTCAGCAGCGGCCGCATGGCCGGCTACCGCGACCCCACCGGCGCCGACTTCGCCGTCTGGCAGCCGCACGACACCCGCGGCCTTGACGCCGTCACCGAGCAGGGGACGTTCTGCTGGGCCGAGTGCTACAGCGTCGACGCCGAGGCGGCCAAAACCTTCTACCGCACCGTCTTCGACTGGCAGGAGCAGGACGTCCCGCTCGGCAACGTGACGTACACCGTCCTCACCCCGGCCGGCGGCGGTACCGACGACGCGCACGGCGGCATCATGCAGCTCGGACCCGAGCAGACGGCCGCCGGCACCACCTCGCACTGGCTCCCCTACTTCGAGGTCGCCAACGTGGACGCCGCGCTCGCCCTGGCCGGTCAGCTGGGCGCGACCGTCCGGATCCCCGCGACGGACGTGCACGGCGTCGGCCGCCTCGCCCAGCTGCTTGACCCGCACGGCGCCGTCTTCGCCGTCATCACCAGCGCGCTGCCCGGCGAGTGACGCCGGATCACCTCGCCGGGCCACCTCGTCGGGTCCCACTCCCAGGGGCCGCCACGGAGGCCGCTGCGGGCCTTCCACAGCCTCCCGAGGCCCCCGGGGGCGACACCCAATGCCGGGTGAGTCCCTCGGTGCCCCACGGGGCCGCCTAGGCTGTGATCATGACCGACCTGACGATCCGCCGCGCCACCGCCGACGACCTGCCGGCGATAGTGGCCATGCTCGCCGACGACCCCCTGGGCGCCGCCCGTGAGAGCCCCGACGACCTCACCCCCTACCGCACCGCCTTCGCCCGGATCGACGCCGACCCGCACCAGCACCTGGTCGTCGCCGAGCGGGCCGGCCGGACCATCGGAACGCTCCAGCTGACCGTCGTCCCCGGGCTCTCCCGCAAGGGCTCCACCCGCACCATCATCGAGGCGGTCCGGATCCACGCGGACGAGCGCGGCGGCGGCCTCGGCACCGACCTGATCCGGTGGGCCGTCGACCGCTCCCGCGAGCTCGGCTCCGACCTCGTCCAGCTCACCTCCGACGCGACCCGGACGGACGCCCACCGCTTCTACGAGCGCCTCGGCTTCGTCCCCTCGCACCTGGGATTCAAGCTCGCGCTGTAATTCGCGGTGCTCCCGACCGGCCGTCCGGCCGTTTCGATCTGCCGGTACGGCCTGTCGTTCCGCAGCCCCGGAAACGCAAAGAACCCCCACCCGGAATCGGGTGGGGGTTCTTCACAATGATTGTTCGGCGGCGTCCTACTCTCCCACAGGGTCCCCCCTGCAGTACCATCGGCGCTGTGAGGCTTAGCTTCCGGGTTCGGAATGTAACCGGGCGTTTCCCTCACGCTATGACCACCGAAACACTATGAAACTGTCAACCGCACCATGACAGGCCATGTCATGGGGTCGTTGTTTCAGAACAACACAGTGGACGCGAGCAACTGAGGACAAGCCCTCGGCCTATTAGTACCGGTCAACTCCACCCCTTACAGGGCTTCCATATCCGGCCTATCAACCCAGTCGTCTACTGGGAGCC